>CAIYTJ010000140.1 GCA_903929065.1 uncultured Bacteroidales bacterium
ACTGTAATCTTTTTGTCTGCGCCAGGGTTAAGCTTTATAATATCTTTAATATCAACATCGTATTGTTTAGAAATAGAAAACAACGTTTCACTTTCCTGCACTTTATGTATGTTGAATTTCGGATTTGAAGAGTTCAAAAGCAGTTTTCTTTCAGCTTCCTTTTGTTTCCTTATTTTGTCGGAATCAGGAATGTTCAAAATCATTCCTTCGTGTAACCCTTCTCTTACATCGAGGTTGAATTTCTCGATATCTTCCTGACTAACTTTATATTTACGGCTGATGGCGAATAAAGTCTGCTTTTTTTCAACTTTATGCTGGATAAAATTGCCAGAGTTTTTTTGTGTGAATTTTTTGCTAATAGGAATCAATAATTCTTGTCCAACTTTCAGACCATCCTTGATTTCCGGATTGGCTTTGCTTATTTCATCTGCCGACATTTCAAATCTTCGCCCTATTGCCAGCAAACCTTCACTCGGTTGTACGGTATAAACGTAATATTCAACACCTTTTACTTTTTTGATTGGGTAATTGGTATTTTGACCCTCCGTTGTGAAAAAAAACAGGAGCAATCCGGTCAGCAACAAACCGAAAAATTTCTTATTCATCATAATATTACGCTTTGTAATTGATTTCTTTGTTTGAAATGCAAAAGTACTAAAAATATAGATTATCAAGTGTAGCGAGGTAATAATTACCAGTTTTTTTTGTTATTGAATAGAAAGATGTACATTTGCATACGATAACTAAAATTAGCCCATTTTACGCGATTATCCATGAGAAAATTAATTTTGTTGATTTGTTATTTTTCAGTTGTTTTCTTAGCTCCAGCTCAACTTACTTCCACCACTGGTAAGCTCTATACAAATTATCCCGGTATCGATTATTTGATTGTTTTTAATGGCATAACTTCCTCATCTGATATAACTTACACAGGTAGTGGATCAACCATAAACTGGTATAAATTTTCAAATTCAACAATTTCCATTAGCAATCAGGCATATATTTCACCTGAGGATGCCACCGGTTATATCCTTAACGTTGATGGTAATATAACAAAAATATGGGTTATTGATTATTCTAAATATATCACGTTAACCGATTATTCAATTGAACCGGAAAATAATCCATCAGCACAGTGTGAAAATGTAAATCTTATAATTAAGGCACCAACAATATATTATCAGAAACCAACTGATTCACAACAATATTCTATTGCAAGAAATTTTAATGTACAATATGAAACCAAAAAATGGGACGGAAAAATTTGGAAAGATACCACAACTACAATAAATTTAAATCCAATTTCACCATCTGTACCTACACCTTATCGCAACACTTCTTTTACTATCTTGGGAGATCAATTTACTTCAAATTTAGGAATAACATCGTTAAGCGTTTCAAGTTCGCCTTATACAACCAATGCAGTAATTTGTAGAATGACTTCGAATGTAGTAGTCAGAGATTCGACAAATGAAGCTGAACGTCCGAAAGCTCCGACTCAACTGGCAGGTTCAGCTCCTTTGGATATTCAGTTTTTGAGTAATGCCAACGAACCAGTTGCAACTTATTATAACTGGTCGTTCTATAAAAATAATGCTAATGTACCTTTTATAAGCCGCACTGACAAAGATCAACGCTATACTTTTACCGAAGCAGGAACATATAAAGTCAAAGTAACAGCAAGCAATTCCATTTGTTCGTTTTCTGATTCGATGACGGTTTCAGTTTCCACATCTGAAATAAGAGTTCCTAATGTATTCACCCCAAACGGTGATGGAATAAACGATGAATTCCGTGTTGCATATAAATCAATTGTAAGTTTTCAATGCTGGATATATAACCGCTGGGGAAGACTACTTTATACCTGGGCTGATCCTCAAAAAGGTTGGGATGGAAAAATAAATGGTAAAGATGCAGTTCCCGGTCCTTATTTTTATGTAATTAAAGCACGTGGTTCTGATTACGATCCAAAATCGACTCCAAATTCCAAAACTAATTTAAGAATTGGTGAATGGCTACTAAAAGGTGATATTAATCTACTGCGAGGTGTGCAGTGATTCAAACTTTTTCCACCAAATACATGCTGCAAACTCCAAAAGTAAATTTGCGGTATTTGTTTAATTTAAAGCCATTTTCCGAAAGAATATTGATAAGTCGTTCTCCGTTTGGGAAGGCGTGCATGGAGGCTTGGAGATAATCATACGCTTCAGTATCACTCGAAAGCAATCTGGAAGTCAGTTTCACAAAAACCTTTGTATAAAGCTGGTATCCTTTGAATAAAATTCCCTTTTCAGGTTCATTCATTTCAAGGATTAACAAATGTCCTGCAGGCCGTAAAACGCGGTGAATCTGCTTCAAACTATCATTCAACTTTTCGAAATTACGAATCCCAAAGGCAATGGTTGCTGCGTCAAAACACGCATCCGCAAATGTCAATGATGCAACATCCTGCACTTCTAAATCAATTTTATCGCTCAGCCCGGCTTTCTCAATTTTAAACCGTCCCATTTCCAGCATTTTATCGGAAATATCTACGCCTGTAACATGTTCCGGATTCAAAAATTTATAGGATTTAATGCACATATCGCCTGTTCCGGCGGCAATGTCAAGAATTTGCTTCGGTTCGAATTTTTTAAGTGCGAGCAATGAACTTTTGCGCCAAGAACGAGCCAGTCCCCAGGTCATAATGTCATTGAACTGATCGTATTTACCGGAAATGGTGTTGAACATTCGAGCCAGCTGAGCTGTCTTTTCTTCGTCCTGATTATATGGTTTTACTTTCGTAAAGTCTGTTTCTTTCATTTGATTATATTTTGCACACAAAGGCGCTAAGTCGCAAAAAATTACTAATTTAATGCTAAAGGTGTTTTCAAGCTTCTGACAATCAGCCAAATTCCCCATACAATAAAAGGTATACTCAAAATTTGTCCCATATTTAGAAACATATTTGCTTCAAATGCCTCCTGGGTGTTTTTGATAAATTCAAGCGCAAAACGTGAACCGAAAATGCCTAAGAGGAAAACACCAAAAATTAATCCGGTACGTCTATATGCTTCTTTTTTCCAATATAACCACCAGGTCACAGCAAAAGTTATAAGGCAATACAACATTTCATAGATTTGAGTGGGATGCATGGGCAACGTTTCCCGGTTTCGAACAAAAATAAAACCCCAGGGCATTGTTGTGACGCTACCATATATTTCGGAATTCATCAAATTCCCTAATCTTATTGAAAATCCGCAAATAGCCACTCCAATTACCAACCGGTCAAAAATCCAGATATATCCTTTTTTGGAGACATTTTTATTGAAAAAATACATGGCAACCAAAATTCCAATTGCACCACCATGACTGGCAAGTCCGCCGTGCCAAATGTAAAGAATTTCTAGCGGATGTTGGGAAAAATAATCCCATTCGTAAAACAAACAATGTCCCAGACGCGCTCCGATAATTGTTCCGATAACGGTGTACATAAACAATTTATCCAACCATGCTTCGGGAAGTCCTTCATGTTTAAACAACCGTTGAACGATTAATAAAGTGGCATAAATACCTATAGCCCAAAGCAAACCGTACCAGCGAATGGCCAAAGGTCCGAGATGTACAAGAACTGGATCAACGTTCCAGGTGATGAAGTTTAAAAACATGATTAATAGTTATTTGCCTTCGGTGATATTAGCTCCGCTGATATTTACCTTCGGTGATATTTATACAATCGAAAATAGTAAATGACTAAATCGTAAATTTAATTTGCTCCGTGGCAATTTTTATATTTCTTTCCGCTTCCGCAAGGACAAGGATCGTTTCGTCCTACTTTTTTCTCCACACGAATAGGCGTATGACTTTGTTGTTCGCGGGTATCCTGTTTGGTTGGATCTTCTGAACCAGCACTGTTGCTTGATGCTTCTGCTTTTTGAGTTTTATATTTACTCAAATCAAGTCGCTGAGCCGGACGCGCTTCTCGAACCTGTTCCGGTTCACGCATTGGAACTTGACCACGCATCAAAATTGCCAACACTTTTCGGTTAATTGAATCAATCATTTCCTTGAACAAACCAAATGACTCCAGTTTGTAAATCAATAACGGATCTTTTTGTTCGTAACTGGCATTCTGAACCGAATTACGCAACTCGTCCAACTGGCGTAAATGTTCTTTCCATTCATCATCAATCACATAAAGCAGCGATTGCTTTTCAAATGCTTTCACCACTTCACGACCTTCGTTTTTGTAAGCCAATTCCAATGGAACAGTTACATTGAAAACACGTTTTCCATCCGAAACCGGAATTAAAATGTTTTCATATTGATTTCCTTTGGTTTCAAACACCTGTTTGATAACAGGATAGGAGATTGAGCCAAGTTTATCCATTTTGCGTTTGAAAGTTCCAAGAGCAGCTTCTGCCACCTTTGTACTCAATGTGTTTGCTTTGGTGTTGTGGAATTCTTCATCATCAAAAGGTGCATCCATGGCAAACACTTTCATTAAATCGATTTCAAAGTCTTCAAAATCACCACTGTTTTTACCATTCTCGCAAATACTTTCGGATGAATCATAAATCATATTGGTAATATCCACGCCAATACGTTCGCCCATCAAAGCATGGCGGCGTTTGGAGTAAACCACTTCACGCTG
>CAIYTJ010000141.1 GCA_903929065.1 uncultured Bacteroidales bacterium
AAAATTATACTTACTCTAAATCAGTTCAATATATGATCAGAAAATACAAACAGCTTCTTGTGCTGGCAGTAATGATGTTTGCAGGAACAATGGTTTCATTTTCTCAGGAAGCAGAAAAACTTACTCTCAATGAAGCACTGAAAAAGGCATTACAGAAAAACACGAATATCGTCAATTCGAAGCTCGATTTGAAAATAACCCAAAAGAAAATATGGGAGATAACCGCGCAAGGTTTACCTCATATCAGTGCAAAGGCTGCTTATCAGCATCTTTTTGTAGTGCCGAGCATTAATTTTCCAAGTACACAATTGTCCAGTACAAATGTTCCGATTGACCCTAATACCGGTCTGGGAACTGTAAGTCATTTGCAATTATCGACCGGTGAAAATATTTATCTGAATAATGTTGCAGGATTTCCCATTGAACTGGGGGTGAAGGATAATGTTTCGACTGATATAACAGTATCGCAGCTTATTTTCAGTGGTGCTTACTTTATTGGTTTGCAGGCCACCAAAGCTTATGACAATTTGGCTAAACAAAATGACGAGAAAACAAGACTCGACGTTATTGAAACAGTGGTAAATACCTATCACATGCTTCAACTGGGGGAAGAAAGCCGGAAAATTCTCACACAAAACCTAAATAATATCACCAAAACCCTGTCGGAAATCACCGAAATGAACAAACAGGGATTTGTTGAGGCTACCGATGTTGACCAATTGGAGGTTACAGCCAATAACGTGCGGAATTTAATGAACCAGATTGATTCAAACCTGGACTTGGGTTACCGGCTCATGAAAATTCAGATAGGAGCGGAGGAATCAACCCGAATTGTGCTTGCTGATGAAATGGAATCGGGCGATTCACTTGTTGGTTCAAGTATGAAACTGACCGGGGAGCATTTCAATATTGATAATAACGTAGATTATAAACTGATAAAATCCAACGAGAAGTTCACCAAACTGGATTTGAATTTGTCTATATCGAATTATTTACCGATAATTTCCGGTTTCTACAACCATAATATACAATCCAGTGCAGCTGCTTTCAATTTTCAACCGAAAGATTTGATTGGTATCAACCTGAGCTTACCTATTTTCAGCAGCGGTGAAAGGTTGGCTGTTGTTTCACAAAAACGATTGACTTACGAAAAGATGCAGAATACCCGTGAATTTGTTTCCAAAAGTCTATTTATGCAGGCAAGTCAATACCAGAATGATGTGAAATTGAAGCTCGAAAAATACCTGAATCAGAAAAAAAGCAAGGAACTTTCGGATGTTATTTACCAGCGAACCATGGAAAAATACAAACAGGGAATGGCTTCGAGTATGGATTTGATGACTGTTCAGAATCAATATCTGACAAATTTAACTGCATATTATCAAAGCATTTACGATTTGCAGACCGCCAAATCCAAACTTGAAAAACTTTTCAATATCAATCAGGATATTTCGACAAAACAGTGATTAAAATAATTATAAAGTGAAAAAATATAAAATATGAATACAATGAAGAATATTATTTATTCCTTAATTTTAATGGCATTTTTAGTGTCATGTGGCGGAAGTCAGGATAAAAAAGCTCAACTCAATAAGCTTAAAGCAGATCGGGATAAACTCAATGAGCAGATTATTAAACTCGAAAGTACGCTTGATCCGGCCGGTAAAGATTCAGAAAAGAAAGCTGTTAATGTTAATGTAGCTGAAGTGGCTGAGAGTGTTTTTAATCATTATATCAAGGTACAGGGAACCGTTGACGGTGACCAGAATATTGCTGTGAGTCCACAAATGGCAGGAATTGTAACGGCTGTTTATGCCAAAGAAGGAACAACGGTGCGCAAAGGAGAAGTATTGGCCGAATTAGATGCACAGGTTATGAAGCAGTCAGTAGAAGAAGTGAAAACACAACTTGATTTGGCCAATAATATTTTCGAAAAGCAAAGTGCACTTTGGGATAAGAAAATTGGCAGCGAAGTTCAGTTTTTGCAGGCAAAAACCAACAAAGAAGCCTTGGAACACCGGTTGGCGACAGTGAAAGAACAACTTAAAATGACCAAAGTGCTGTCACCTATTGCAGGAACGGTCGAAAATAATCCCTTACGTGTAGGTCAAATGGCTTCGCCCGGAGTACCAACTTCCACCATTCGGGTAATAAACATGAGTGTTGCCAAAATTACCGCAGATATTTCAGAAGCGTATGCCACCCGTATTCACGATGGCAATCAGGTATTGGTGAATTTTCCTGATCTGAATAAAGATATTGAAACCAAGCTTAATTTCACCAGCCGGTTTATTGATCCGACAAATCGCACTTTCCGGGTTGAATGTAAAATATCTTCCAGAGAAGTTCAACTCAGAGCTAATATGATTGCGTACATTAAAATTAAAGATTACAGCAATGCAAAGGCATTCAGTTTGCCTGTAAATTATGTGCAAAACGATCAGAACGGAAAGTTTATTTATATTGCCAAACAAAATGGAAATGAATGGATTGCCGAAAAGCGAATAATCACAACCGGTAAAGATTATGATGGAATAGTTGAAATTCTGGAAGGATTAAAGGCCGGTGAGAAAATAATCTCATCAGGTTTTCAGGATCTGAATTCAGGCCAAAAAGTAGTTTTCTAAAACCAAAACAGAACGATTATGCCTAAAGAAAACAAGTTTAAGGAGTTTTTTGCTACGAGTTGGGCCATCGAAAACCGCTCAAGCGTATATGTACTTGCGGTTTTGATTTCACTGCTTGGTATTTTGAATTATATTTCCATACCCAAGGAACAGTTTCCACAGGTAATAATTCCGTATATTATTGTCAATACGCCTTACCCCGGAACTTCGCCGGAAGATATTGAAAACCTGGTAACCCGACCGATTGAAAAACAATTGAAATCGCTGGCGGATGTACGAAAAATTACCAGTAATTCTGTGCCCGATTTTTCATCTATTGTGGTGGAATTTGACCCTGATCTTTCCATCGAAACAGCCAAACAACGTGTCAGAGACGCGGTTGATAAATCGAAAAGCAATTTGCCAACCGATTTGCCGACTCAACCCGATATCATGGACATAGACCTTTCAGAATTGCCGGTTATGTATCTCAATATCTCCGGAAATTATGATTTGGATAAACTGAAACACTATGCCAAAATAGCACAGGACAAGATTGAAGGACTGAAAGAAATTACGCGGGTTGATATTGTCGGCGCATTAGACAGGGAAATACAGGTTAATGCCGATATTTTCAAAATGCAGGCGGCCAAAGTTACGTTCAGCGATATTGAACGGGCGGTTGCCATGGAAAATATGACCATTTCAGGTGGTTCGCTGACTAATAACGGCATCCGAAATTCAGTGCGTGTGAAAGGACAATTTGCAAATGTTGAAACGCTTAAAAACATTGTTGTACATGCATCAAGCGGTGCCTATGTGAAACTTACCGATATTGCTGAGGTGGAAGACAGTCACAAGGAACAGGAAAGTTTCGCACGGTTGGATGGCAAAAATGTCATTACGCTAAATGTGGTCAAAAAGAGTGGCGCCAACCTGTTGGATGCTTCGGATAAGATAAAAGAAATTGTGGATAATGAGCTGGTTGGGCATGAGTTCCCGAAGGATATGAAAATAACGGTAACTGGTGATCAAAGCCGTTTTACACGCAATACGCTGGAAGAACTGAATAATACAATTATCATTGGTTTTATCCTGGTAACCATTGTCTTGATGTTTTTTATGGGATTCACCAATGCGTTTTTCGTAGGACTTTCAGTTCCTCTTTCCATTTTTGTGGCGTATATGATTTTACCCGGGTTAGGTTATACCATGAATATGATGGTGATGTTCGCCTTCATTTTTGCACTGGGAATTGTGGTGGATGATGCCATTGT
>CAIYTJ010000142.1 GCA_903929065.1 uncultured Bacteroidales bacterium
AACTATAATCAATCACATATAATTATTGCATCTCACTCTCATTTTTTAATATCTGATTTAGAAGGTGATAGTTCTAAAGTTATAGGATTAACAAATTCTAAAAAACTTGAAACTGTTCAATTTGATAAACAATTAGATACTTTTGGTTGGTCTGCAGAGGAAGTTTTATTAAAAGTATTTAATGTAACTACATCTCGAAACTATTTTGTAGCAGAAAAATTAGGTTTAATACTTGACTTTATCGCAAGTGAAGATTCAACTAATGAATTGATTAGGGATAAGTTTTATGAATTGGAACTAGATAAAATAAATGGATTAACTGATGAAGATCCTATGAAAACAGTTTTTGATACTATAATAACTGAATATGTTAACGAAAAATCTAAATAAAGTTTTTGATTATACATTAAAGGGTAAAACTTACATTCCAAAGAGAATAGAATTCCGGTTGATTTATAATAAAAATATCAAAAAAAGTGATTGGAATAATTCTAATTTTAAAGTGTATAGACAAGAACTTAAATTAAAACATTATTTTGGTCAATCAATGAGATGTGCATATTGTCGAGTACAATTACGTGCAGATGCCTATTGGGAGGATTTAGACCATATAGTTTCACAAAACGATAAAGGAAGTTGGATATTTTATCCTAAAAATTTAATTGTGACATGTGAACCTTGTAATAGATTAAAAAATGCAAATCTAACATTAGCAAATCCAAAAGCAGATAGATTTCCACTATTTTCAAATGGATTCAATATTTTTAATCCTCATTTTGATAGATGGTCAGATCATTTTGAAATAATCAATGGAATTTTTCTTAAAGGAAAACAAAACACAAAAGGACCTGCGACATATGAACATTGTCATCTTTATAGGTCAGATGTAATAATTTATTATGTAGATCAACAAAGGATATGGAATGTTTTAACCATGAGAAGGTTAACCCATAAATTGAAAGACTCAATTAAAGGGTCAAATGAAGAAATTCATATTCTAAAAGCTATCAATCACTTAATTCAAAGGAAAAAATATAATTTATGAGCAGCAACACATCCTCTATAGTTTCCAAAGTATGGTCATTCTGTAATCCGCTACGCGATGTGGGCGTGGGTTATGGCGATTACCTGGAGCAACTTACTTATCTGCTGTTTTTGAAAATGGCAGACGAATACAGCAAGCCACCTTATAACCGTGCGCTGAATATCCCTAAGGAATATAACTGGGAAAGTTTGACGGGTATAAAAGGTGCAGAACTTGAAATCCATTATGTAAATCTTCTACGGGAGTTAAGCACTGAAAAAGGCATATTGGGGCAGATATTTACCAAGAGTCAGAACAAGATACAAGACCCTGCCATGCTGGCAAAAATCATAGATATGATTAACAGCGAGCAATGGCTGGTCATGGGGGCCGATGTAAAAGGAGATATCTACGAAAAGCTGTTGGAGCAAAATGCACAGGACGTGAAGAGTGGAGCAGGTCAGTATTTTACACCACGTCCGCTTATACGTGCTATGGTAGAATGTATACAGCCACAACCCATGAAAACCATTGCCGATCCGGCATGTGGAACCGGTGGTTTCTTTTTGGCTGCTTATGATTATCTGGTGGCAAACAATAAACTGGATAAAGACCAGAATAAGTTTATCAAACTCGAAACCTTTTACGGTAACGAAATTGTAGCCAGTACCCGTCGGTTGGCATTGATGAATATGTTCCTACACAATATCGGTGATATCGACAGTGATAACTTTATTTCGCCAGCCGATGCATTGATAGCCGCTTCGCCAACTACCTACGATTATGTATTGGCAAATCCGCCTTTCGGTAAAAAGAGCAGCCAAACATTTACAAATGAAGAAGGCGAACAGGAAAAAGACGATTTGACCTACAATCGTCAGGATTTCTGGGCTACCACCAGCAACAAACAGTTGAACTTTGTACAGCATATCCGTTCCATGTTGAAGACAACCGGAATGGCTGCTGTTGTTGTGCCTGATAATGTATTATTCGAAGGTGGTGCAGGTGAGACAGTCCGCAAGAAATTGTTGGAGACAACAGATTTGCATACAATTCTACGTTTACCGACCGGTATCTTTTATGCAAATGGTGTAAAGGCGAATGTTATCTTCTTTGATAACAAACCCGCCAGCAAAACTCCGTGGACAAAAGAAATATGGGTATATGATTACCGCACCAATGTGCATCATACCTTGAAAAAGAATCCACTAAACATTGATGTATTACAGGATTTTATTGCGTGTTATAATCCTTCAAACAGATTTAAACGCTCGGAAACCTACAATGCAGAAACGAATCCCGAAGGAAAATGGCGTAAGTTTACTTATGATGAAATCATTGCTCGTGATAAAACAAGTTTGGACATCAGCTGGCTAAAAGACAAATCATTGGCAGATCTTGATAACTTGCCCGATCCTGAAGATTTAGCTACAGATATTATCGAAAACCTTGAAGCTGGCTTGGCAAGTTTCAGAGAAATAATGGTGAAGCTGGGGAAATAAAACAAATTAAAATAGTAAATCTTCCATTCATACTGTAAGAATCTATATATCATAGTCCAAACTTTTGATAAATAGATTTTTAATTCTTAAAACTGAGAAAACACATTTCAAATCCCTGAAAAAAGAAGATAATGACAAAAATAGAATCAAAAATAGAAATATGGAAGAAACGTCTTCTTGATTTAGGAAAACGAAATAGATTAATAAATTTTAAAGAGACCAAGAGATCAAATGTTACTATTTTGTCTCCAGATTATAACCAATTATTTGATTTATTGGTTATAAACGAAAAAGGATTGAAATTTCCATATGCAAAGAAAATCAAAATCGATGATGATGGAGAAGAATTATACGATACAGTAATTGAAGGAGATTTAGAAACAAAGCAAACATTAGTTGAATTACAAAAGACACTTAAAGTTTTACGTGCAAGAGCTAAAATGTCCATCGAGGAACAAGGGATAAATACGCTTTATCTTTCATTTGGCATGTTAAAGTGGACTGAATCTGTTGATTCAAACCTAGAAATTACTTCACCAATTATTCTTGTTCCAGTATCACTAACAATTGAATCAATTTCCTCTCCCTATATTCTTCAGCTTCATGAAGATGAAATTCTAGTGAATCCTACGTTGACGTTTAAGCTTGAAAATGATTTTGGCATAAAATTACCTGAGTTCGATAGCAACGAGAGTAATATTATGAAATATCTGAAAAGTATTAGCAAGCTGATTGATAACGAAACTTGGAAAGTAACAGGAGATGTCAATCTATCGTTATTATCGTTCTTGAAAATCAATATGTACAAGGATTTAGAACGAAACAAAGACAAAATAACTAATAATAAAATCATATCGGCAATTGCAGGTGAAATTGATAGCATATTCTTTCCAAGTGAGTATAACAATTTTGATCATGATAAGCGAATACGTCCAATAGATACTTTTCAGGTTGTTGATGCAGATTCAAGTCAGCAAGATGCTATATTGTTATCGAAAAATCAAGTTAGCTTTGTTTTACAAGGACCTCCGGGAACTGGAAAAAGTCAAACTATTACAAATATAATTTCTGAAGCGCTAGCTGATGGAAAAAAGGTATTATTTGTTTCTGAAAAAATGGCTGCTTTACAAGTAGTACATAGAAGACTTGAACAAGTTGGATTAAGTAACTTTTGCTTAACGCTTCATAGTCATAAAGCAAATAAGAAAGAGATATTGAAAGATTTGGAGAATTCTCTCAATATGGATAAAACCAGAGTAAAGGACGAGGTACTTTATCAATTAAATTTATTACAAAGTAAAAGAGAGAAGCTCAATGAATATCACACTGAACTTCATACAGTTAATCAGCCTTTAGGGAAGACTATTTACGAGATTAATGGTATATTAGCTTCATTAAACCATGTGCCCGAAATAATTTTTGGAATAAATAATGTTGAACTGACCACACCCGACCAATTGAATGAGAGGAAGTACTTACTTGACGAATTTTCAAAAACGTTGGGCAAGATGAGCGAAGATTACACCTCAAACGTTTGGTATAATGCTTCAATTAATTTACTAACATATGAATTAAGACATGATATTGATGCTAATTTGAAAGTACTGATTCCTCAATTACTTGAATTAACAAATATATTCTCGCAAAATACAGATTCATTTGAACTACATTTAGTTCCTACAATCAATCATGTTGATGATTTAATAGAGATTCTTAGGACATCAGGCAATTCTCCTCAAATTCCATACCATTGGATTAGTGAAAATAATATTTCAAATCTTATTATTCAAGCAGAAGAATATCAAAAAATTTCAAATGAATATCAAGTAATTTCAGAAAAACTATCGGACGAATATCAGAAGAATGTCTTTGAAATAGATGCCAAATTATTAAAAACTGAAGTTCTTGAAAACATCAGACTCTTACATGATTCATTAAATGTCAGAAATTACAGCAGCAATTCTGAAATAGTAACCAACATTGACAACATCTACCTAGAAGCTCTGTATTTGTCCACAACAATCAAAAAAATAAAAGAAACAATTAATGATTTATCTACTTCTCTTGAAATATATGAACCAGAAGCATTTTCTACTATTACGAACTACTCTAACCTACTCAAACTTATAGTTCAGAGACCCCGGCCTACTGAGGTCTGGTTTGACAAAAGCAAAGAATTGGCACTGACTACTTTAGTTTCAGATGCTAACTCAACCTATATTCAAATACGCGATTTAAAAGCTGAACTATTAAGTCAGTATGAAAAAGAGGTTTTAAATATTGATTATAACAATATTCTCATAAAATTCAGAACAGAATACCGTTCAATTTTTCATGTCTTCAATTCACAATATCATAAAGATAAAAAACTAATACAAGGTTTTGCAATACATTCTACTAAAATTACAGATTCGTCAATAATTGAATTATTGATTAAAATTAAATCTTTAGCAGAAAAAACAGAGTGGATAGAAAGTAATATTGATAAGTTTAATGACTAT
>CAIYTJ010000143.1 GCA_903929065.1 uncultured Bacteroidales bacterium
ATTACTATTCATGAAAATACCAAAGATAGCTATTATTGTTGCCGGTGGAAAAGGCGAGCGAATGAATTCCGATATTCCCAAGCAGTTTCTTGAACTTCACGGGAAACCGGTTTTAATGCACACTCTTGAGGTTTTTCATCGTTTTGAAACCTCGATGGAACTTATATTAGTACTTCCGGAAGTTCAGATTGGTTTTTGGAAAGAACTTTGTTTAAAACACAATTTTATACTTAGTCATCAAATTGTTTCAGGGGGAAAAAACCGTTTTCATTCCGTGAAAAACGGTTTGGAAGCAGTAAAAATTCCTGCTTTGGTGGCTATTCATGATGGCGTTAGGCCATTGGTTAGTATTGAAACTATTTCGCGCTGTTTTGAGACTGCAGAAAAATTTGATGCTGTTGTTCCGGTCTTCGATTTAGTGGAAAGTATACGGCAAATCACCGAAACCGGCAGTCAATCTGTTGACCGGAATGCTTATAAACTGGTGCAAACACCGCAGATTTTCGATGCTGAATTGTTGAAGAAAGCTTATGAACAAGATTTTTCAACCTTTTTTACTGACGACGCTTCGGTGGTGGAAGCTGCTGGAACAAAAGTTCATTTAGTGGAAGGAAACAGGGAAAATATCAAAATTACTACCGAATTTGATTTGAAAATAGCTGAATCAATTTTTAAATAACGAATGGATACTCCAAAACGTAACATACAGTTTCTGGATATATTAAGAACATTGGCAACACTTGGAGTAATTATTATCCACGTTTCTACACCGGTTCTGAAAATGTCTTATGGTAAAAATATGGAGTTTTGGTGGATTGGAAACGGGATTGATAGCTGTGTGCGTTTTGTAATTGCGATGTTTTTAATGCTGAGTGGAGCTACCATGTTAGGCAAAACGTACAAATTGGGTGAATTTTACCGGAAACGTTTTACGCGCGTTTTAATACCATTTTTGTTTTGGTCGGCAATTTATTGTGTATATTTATGGCTTAATTTACCAGTAAAGTCAAAACCCACTGATTTGTTGTCTATTTCAAGTTGGGCATTTCATTTATTTGTAAATCAGGGCATTTCACGACACTTCTGGTATGTTTATATGATTGTTATCATTTATATTTTTCTGCCATTTCTGGGAAAAGCTGTACGCCGGTTAAATGAAACTTCATTATGGGTAATACTTTTAGTTTGGATATTATTTAATACCGCTCAAACTTTTCATTTATTTTCAACTTCCGGTTGGCCATCTTTGGTTCAACAATATTTCGGTTATTTTCTGTATTCCGGTTATTTAGTACTTGGATATCAATTAATGAAAGTTAGGACTTTGTCAAATCAAACCAGAACTTTTGCGGCAATATTCTTTATTATCACCATTTTAGTTGCAGCTATTTCTACCTGGTTTTTGAGCAAACAAGCTCATAAATTGGACACAAGCATGTACGGAAGTCTGACTATAAATACCATGCTTCAATCCGTTGCACTTTTTATTTTACTAAAAGACATTACTGTAAATAACAAAGTTGTTGGTTGGCTTGTAACGAATCTGAGCAATTATAGCTACGGCATTTATCTTGTACATGTACTGATTATCAATTTATTATTTGATCATAAAATTTTTTGGACAATGGCTCATCCTTTACTTTCAATTCCCGCAATTGTAAGTTTAGTGCTGACAATTTCATTCGGAATAATTTTTGTTTTGCGTAAAATTCCATTTCTCAAGCTTATTTCAGGTTAATATATGGATCTTTCTTCCCTAGACATAAAATACCTGCCCGGCGTTGGTCCGAAGAAAGCGGAGATTTTCGCTAAGGAGCTTGGCATCCATTCGGCGGAAGATTTATTGCGGCATTATCCGTACAAATATGTAGACCGGAGCCGGTTTTATTATATACATGAAATTTCTGCTGAAATGCCTTTTATTCAGGTAAAAGGCCAGATTATCCGCTTCGAAAAAGTGGGTGAAGGTCACAATCAACGGCTAAATGCTCTATTTACGGATGGAAAAGAAACAATTGAACTGGTTTGGTTTAAAGGTGTAAAATGGGTGCTGGAAAAATACAAAACCGGCATTCAATACGTGGTTTTCGGTAAACCGTCGCCATTCAACGGTCGGTTTAATATTGTTCATCCAGAGATTGAACTTGTTTCGCAATTGCCTCCGGCTGAACAAATGGGTTTGCAGCCATTTTATAACACTTCCGAAAAAATGAAAAGCAGTTTTCTGAACTCGAAAACCATTCAGAAAATCATTTTCCCAATTGTTCAGTCCATTAAAACAGGCATTCCCGAAACGCTTCCGGCTTATTTGTTGAAAAAATTCGCCCTGTTGAATCTTACAGAATCATTGGTAAATGTTCATTTTCCGAAAAATGCCGACCATTTACGCCGGGCCCGCCAGCGGCTGAAATTCGAAGAATTATTTTATATTCAACTGAATATTCTTCAACAAACCAAATGGCGCGACCAACATTTCCGTGGATTTATTTTTGGTCAAATCGGGCATTATTTCAATTCATTTTATAACGATTATTTGCCATTTGAACTAACCGGCGCTCAAAAACGTGTTTTGCGGGAAATCAGGATTGATGTGGCTTCAGGCCGACAAATGAACCGGTTGCTGCAAGGCGATGTTGGAAGCGGAAAAACGCTTGTTGCGCTAATGACCATGCTTATGGCCGTTGATAATGGCTTTCAGGCTTGTATAATGGCACCAACTGAAATTCTGGCTACGCAACATTTTGCCAGTTTAAAAGAATTACTTGGCGATATTGGCATTAAATTTGCTCTGCTGACCGGTTCAGTTACTGCAAAAAAACGAGAACCAATACATGAACAACTTCGCAATGGCGAATTAGACATTTTAATAGGAACACATGCTTTGATTGAAGATACCGTTCAATTTGAAAATCTGGGAATGGTTGTCATTGACGAGCAACACCGGTTTGGCGTAGAACAACGGTCAAAACTGTGGAAAAAGAATGTAAATCCGCCTCATATATTGGTCATGACTGCCACGCCTATTCCGCGAACATTGGCAATGACGCTTTATGGTGATTTGAGTGTTTCGGTTATTGATGAACTTCCTCCGGGACGAAAACCGATTCAGACCTTTCATTATTACGAAAATAAACGGCAAGGATTGAATCAGTTTATTGCCAAGCAAGTTGAAGCCGGGCGGCAGGTTTACATTGTCTATCCGTTGATTCAAGAATCGGAAAAAATTGATTTACAGAGCCTTGAAACCGGCTTTGAATATATGCAGGAAGTTTTTCCGAATTATAAAATAAGCATGGTTCACGGTAAAATGAAACCGGCCGAGAAAGAACATCACATGCAAAAATTTGTTGCTGGTGAAACCCAAATAATGGTTGCTACCACCGTAATTGAGGTGGGCGTTAATGTGCCCAACGCCTCGGTAATGGTGATTGAAAGTGCCCAACGATTTGGTTTATCACAACTACACCAGTTGAGAGGACGGGTTGGCCGTGGTGCTGAGCAGTCATTTTGCATTTTGCTAACCGATTATAAATTAGGTTCCGATACCCGAAAACGAATGGAAATCATGGTCCGA
This sequence comes from uncultured Bacteroidales bacterium, assembly GCA_903929065.1. GTDB lineage: Bacteria > Bacteroidota > Bacteroidia > Bacteroidales > Paludibacteraceae > Paludibacter. Next base: position 3,575 of record CAIYTJ010000143.1, read on the forward strand.
ACCAACGATGGTTTTGAAATTTCTGAAGCCGATTTGAAACTTCGCGGTCCCGGTGATTTGGAAGGAACACAGCAAAGCGGCTTACCTTTTGATTTGAAAATTGCCAGTCTCGCGCAGGATGGAAAAATGCTGGAAATTGCCAGAAATGCTGCTAAGGAAATTTTAGAAGACGATATGAAACTTGAAAAAGTTGAAAATAGGGTGATGGCTGAACAATTAAGAAAAATGAAAACAAATACCTTAAATTGGGGCTCAATAAGTTAAGAAAATAGAATTTGTTTTGAAAGCAAGCTTCATTTTTTTAATTTTGGAGAACAATAAGAAATTTCCAATTATCAATTCGTCTATTTCCAATTGAAAAAACAAAATATTATGGAAAAAACACTTGTAATTATTAAACCCGGAGCAATTCAACGGGGGTTGATTGGAGAAGTTATTCATCGTTTCGAACGGAAAGGGCTACAATTGTGCGGTATTAAAATGATGCAGCTAACCGATGAAATCCTGGCAGAACATTATGCCCATTTGGTTCAACGTCCTTTTTTCAAACGAATTAAAGATTCTATGATGATCACTCCGGTGATAGTTTGTTGTTGGAAAGGAATTGATGCAGTGCATATTGTGCATGAAATGGCAGGTAAAACCAATGGACGCGAGGCGGCAATCGGCACCATTCGCGGCGATTTCAGTGTGAGCGTTCAGGAAAATATTGTTCATACTTCCGACACGGTTGAAAATGCAAAAACAGAATTGGATCGTTTTTTCACTGAAACTGAGATCTTCGACTTTGACCAACTTAATCTTAACTTTTTATACGCCAACGATGAAATTTGAATCAATTACCAATTAAATAATTTTCAATTATCAATTAATTGAAAATTGAGAATTGATTCATTGAAAATTAAAATAAATGCACATTATCCTCAAAAAATATCTACCTGTTTTTGCATTCTTTCTCTCAACTTTTGGGGGTTTTGCTCAGTTGAATAATTTCTCGCTGATTCCAAAAAAAGATACTGCCAACGTTTACAAAGAAATGTTGAACGATAATTCGGATGACTTGATGGAAAACCATCCGGCTGACGATATTTACAACAATCTCTGGACAAGCGATCATGTAAACCCCTATAAAATTCCTATTGACAGCCTGCCGGATTCGGTTCGGATTGACGTTTCCAACTTTATTATTCCGGTTCGTGGTGAAGTTACGTCTGTTTTTGGTCCCAGGCGTTACCGTTTTCATTACGGAATTGATTTGCGGCTAAAAGTAGGCGATTCGGTTCGATGTGCATTTTCGGGGAAAGTCCGGATTATTAATTATGAAGGTCGTGGTTACGGGAATTATATTGTAATACGTCACGATAACGGACTGGAAACAGTTTACGCTCATCTTTCGGCTGTATTGGTGGCTATGAATCAAAATATCAAAGCCGGCGACTTAATTGCGTTTGGTGGAAATACCGGGCATTCTACCGGACCGCACCTGCATTTTGAAACTCGATACATTGGAAATGCTATAAATCCGGCACATATTATCAACTTCAGTACTGGTTTGGTCCATGCAAAAACGTATTTGCTCACCAAAAAGAATGCATTCTATTACCAGCATGAAGTAAAAGTCCTTGCATCTGCCAAATACTATAAAGTTAGGAAAGGTGACACGTTGAAGAAAGTTGCAGCCCGTAATGGTACCAGTGTAAAAGCCCTTTGCCGACTGAACGGACTTAAAACCAAGGCTAAACTTAAAAAAGGTCAGCGCTTGAGAATAAGATAAATCCAGATTTTTAGAACCAAAAACCAAGATATTATATTAGACAAATAAAGCCGCTTCCAATTTTCTGGAAACGGCTTTATTATTTTTTCATTGCCGAGACTACAAACTATAAACTACCTGCTTTTAATATCTGTAATGTTCCGGTTTGTAAGGTCCGTTTGCATCTACACCAATATATTCAGCTTGTTCCGGAGTCAGTACGGTTAGTTTTACACCCAATTGTTCCAGGTGCAAACGTGCCACTTCTTCGTCCAAATGTTTCGGTAAACGATATACATCAACCGGATAATCTTTGGTAAAGAGTTCGATTTGCGCCAGGGTTTGGTTGGTAAACGAGTTACTCATTACAAACGAAGGATGACCGGTAGCACAGCCAAGATTTACCAAACGTCCATCTGCAAGTAATAAAACACTGTGTCCATCAGGAAAAACATATTTGTCAACCTGTGGTTTGATATTCACAAGTTTGATTCCCGGATATTTTTTCAGTTTTTCGACCTGAATTTCGTTATCAAAATGGCCGATGTTACAAATAATTGCTCCATCTTTCATTTTTGCAATATGCTCGATGCGGATAATATCTTTGTTTCCGGTAGTTGTAACGTACAAATTTCCTTCTGCCAACGCATCTTCCACAGTGGTAACTTTAAAACCTTCCATCGAAGCCTGTAATGCACAAATAGGGTCAATCTCAGTTACAATAACACGGGCACCATAAGCCAACATGGATTTGGCACAACCTTTACCTACATCACCGTAACCGCAAACTACAACCACTTTTCCTGCCAACATAACGTCTGTGGCACGTTTAATTCCATCCGCTAACGATTCGCGGCAACCGTACAAGTTATCAAATTTAGATTTGGTAACCGAATCGTTCACATTGAAAGCCGGGAATAATAATGAACCTTCTTCCAACATTTGATATAAACGATGAACGCCGGTAGTGGTTTCTTCCGAAACTCCACGAATTCCAGGAATCATGCGATTCCAAATTCCATTATCTTCTTTTAAAACATCTTTCAAAATGACATATAATAATCGTTCATCGTCAGTTCCGGCAACTTTATCAAGAACCGAAGCATCTTTTTCTGCTGCTCCTCCAACATGAATCATCATGGTAGCATCACCACCGTCATCCACAATCACTGTCGGGCCGTTATGGCCTTCGAAAGTCAATGCCTGAAGCGTACACCACCAGTATTCTTCCAATGTTTCACCTTTCCATGCATAAACCGGAACACCGGCAGCAGCGATAGCAGCTGCAGCATGATCTTGCGTAGAATAAATATTGCAACTGCACCAACGAACTTCAGCTCCCAGTTCAACCAACGTTTCAATTAATACGGCAGTTTGAATGGTCATGTGAAGCGAACCCATGATTCGTGCTCCTTTGAGCGGTTTTTGTTGTCCGAATTTTGCACGTAATGCCATTAAGCCGGGCATTTCTTTTTCAGCTAATTCAATTTCTTTGCGACCGAAATCGGCCAATGACATATCAGCAACTTTATAAGGCAATACGCTGAATAATTCTGTTGTGTTCATATCTGATTTTTAGTGTTTTATTTTTGGACTGCAAAGATACTATATTCTCATTAAATTTTCCGCATTTCTGATTTCATTTGATTATCTTTGTTTAAAATTGCCAACTAAAATGTTTGTAGACATTCACACTCACAACAAATCAGAATCCAATTATCCTTCTATTCGGAATTTGACTTTTCAGGAAGCTAAACAGATTTTTAATTCCAATAAAAGTGGGTTTTTTTCGGTAGGATTTCATCCGTGGTTTGTAAATGAATTTAGCCCGAAAATGTTATCAAAACTTGAATATTGGGCTACCGACAGTAGATTGGTTGCAATTGGTGAATGTGGATTAGATAAGAACAGTAACGCTGATTTGAATATTCAATTAGATATATTCAAAAAACAAATTTTACTTTCCGAAAAAACTCAATTACCGGTAATAATTCATTGTGTGGGATGCTTCAATGAACTGTTTGAATTAAAAAAACAACTGGAACCACAACAGCTTTGGATAATTCATGGATTCCGCGGTAAGCCTGAATTAGTCAAACAAATCCTTAAAACCGGGTGTTCAATCTCTTTTGGCGAACACTTTAACATCGAGAGTGTTAGCCTTACTCCTATTGACAAATTATTCGTTGAAACTGATGAAAGTCAATTATCAATTAATGAAATTTACAGCCAAATAGCTGATATAAAAAACATTAATCCAATCAAATTAACTTCCGGAGAGCTGTTCTATCAAAAAATAACAAGTAAT
>CAIYTJ010000144.1 GCA_903929065.1 uncultured Bacteroidales bacterium
ACACCGCATTACTTCATATCACAAACGACCTGACTGTTCATCCCGATGCTGCCACCTTGTATTCTGATAAGCAGGTGAATATGGAATTGAAAGCTTATGTGGCCGGTTTGCTGAATAAATATATTGAGCAACAAAAGCTGGCATCATATAATATCCCGAATCTCAAAGAAATGGTTGAGAAATCGCATACCGAGATTGATTTGAAAACCATAAAATGGAGTGAAAACGGAAAAGAAAAAGTAGGATCGGCAGAGCTGGCACTTGGAATCGGCATGCTTTCGGCCATGATAATTTATATGTTCATCGTTATTTATGGAGCGCAAGTAATGACTGGTGTCGTTCAGGAAAAAACCAACCGCATAGTTGAAGTGATTATTTCTTCTGTAAAACCGTTTGAACTAATGATGGGGAAAATCATCGGTATAGCATTGGTTGGTCTTACACAGTTTTTTATGTGGGTGATACTGAGCTTGGTCTTGTTTTTTGTAGGAAGTATGGTGGTTGGAGTTACCAATATTGATGTCAATGCCCTGCAACATGCTAATACCATGACTTCACAAACGATGACTGCCGCTCAAAACCCGACTGAAATGCAACATATGTTTTCTATGCTGGGCAGCTTTGATTATGTTCAGATACTGGTATTATTTGTTGTTTATTTCCTGGGTGGATATTTACTTTATGCATCACTTTTTGCAGCGGTTGGGTCAGCGGTTGACAATGAAACCGACACACAGCAATTTTCATTACCTATTATGCTCCCAATTATATTTGGTATTTATGCCGGTATTTTTACTGCCCAAAACCCTGATGGACCGCTGGCACTCTGGTGTTCCATGATACCGTTCACTTCGCCTATCGTCATGATGGTTCGGCTGCCGTTTGGTGTTCCGGTGTGGCAAATCATACTATCATTAAGCATTCTTGTGCTCTCCTTTATTGGTACCACCTGGATGGCAGGCAAAATATATCGCACAGGAATTCTGATGTACGGTAAAAAAGTGACCTGGAAAGAACTGTGGAAGTGGCTGAGATATTGAAATAAATCCAACAAATAAAATGAAACCGCAATTCCTTCATACAAACGACCAGATTCGTATCGTCTCTCCTTCCGGCTCAATCAATCCGGAATATATTGATGGCGCCAAAAAAGTACTTACCGATTGGGGCTTAAATGTCACTGAAGGTGAATTTGCCCGCTCAGAGTATGGACGCTTTGCTGGAACACCCGAACAAAGAATTCATGATTTGCAATCAGCGTTGGATGATCCGGAAGTAAAAGCCATTTTGTGCAGCCGCGGTGGTTATGGAATGGCACAAATCATTGATAAACTTGATTTTACTCGATTTATAGCTTCGCCTAAATGGTTGATTGGTTTCAGCGATATCACAATATTGCACAATGCTATAAATAATCTGGGTGTTGCCTCCATCCATGGCATTATGGCTAAACACCTTGCTGAACTTTCATCTGCGGGTTTGGACCCGGTTTCACGATTAAACGACATATTATTCGGGAAGTTACCACACTATACTATTCCTCATCATGCATTAAACCGTGACGGAATTGCAACCGGAAACCTGATAGGAGGCAATCTCTCTGTTTTAATGGGATTGCGTGGAAGCCGGTTTGATCTGCCATACTCCGGTAATATTTTATTCATTGAAGATTTGGCCGAAAAACCGTATCACGTTGACCGCATGATGCAAAATTTACGGTTTAGCGGCGCGTTGGCTCAACTTTCAGGGCTTGTTGTCGGTCAGTTTAGCGATTGCGATGAAGATCCAATGATGATGCAAACAATTTCCGAAATAATATCGGAGGCAGTGAGTGAATATGATTATCCGGTGTGTTTCAACTTCCCTGCAGGACATGTAGAATACAACCTGCCATTGGTTTTAGGAACCAAAACAGAGCTGAATGTGAACGAACACGAAGCAAAACTAATTTTTTGATGATTTTTGAAAAGAATCTCTTTTTTTATTAAAAAGGGGAAATTACTTCTGATGTGTACCACAAAAAAGATAACTTTGCATTACATTAATAGTCAGAATAGCTTTAATATGCCTTTGCAGAAACACATACAACTACTCTCTCTCATACTAATATTGGCTCTTAGTTCTATAACTAAGGTGCATTCGGAAAAACTGATTCATCCAATTCCAACTGATTCTACACGCACAAATTATGTCTCTGAAAATCAAATTCCGCTTACCGATTCAATCATAAATTACGGAAAGATATTTCTGAACACCAGATATCGCCATGGTTCCAGTTCGTCTACTGGATTTGATTGTTCGGGTTTTACCTCTTTTGTTTATCGTAATTTTGGTTATAACCTGAGCCGTTCATCTTCAGAACAGGCCAATCAGGTCGGTTGGATTGACCGCTTAAAGTTGAAAATTGGCGATTTAGTGTTTTTTTCCGGTAGACGTAAAAGTAAAAAAGTGGGGCATGTTGGCATAGTGGTTTCAGCCGATCAGGATGGCCGGTTTAATTTCATTCACGCATCGACTCAAAATGGTGTTATTATTTCCAGCTCAGAAGAACCTTATTACCTGCAACGGTATATTAAAGCAGGGCGCGTAATAACCGACAATCATTTGGTAGCAGTTGCTCCGGCTGTTTCATTTTCTGAAAATAAATCGAATGATAATGTTTCTGGAAATCAAAATTCTCCTGCAACAACTCAGGTTAAACATATTACCAAGCTAATCCCGGCTGAATATCATCGTGTCAGGAAAGGCGAAACG
>CAIYTJ010000145.1 GCA_903929065.1 uncultured Bacteroidales bacterium
AATTACCCTTAAAAAGATGCCCACATTGTAATATCGCAAATCCCAATATTACTTTGTATAATCAATTTGCTACAGATAATGCAAACAGTTCCAATAGAAGACTTTGGAAAGTTTATACATGCCAGAGTTGTGGAGGTGCTATAATTGGCAGTCATAATGATCATAGCATCAATGCACTTGAATTGTATCCACAAGTAGTCTCGGTAGATGAATGCTTGCCAGACAAAGTAAAACAGTTTCTTAATCAATCTCTTGAAACTATACATGCACCAGCAGGTTCAATTATGTTATCAGCTAGCTCAATCGATTCAATGCTAAAAGACAAAGGCTATAAAGCTGGAAATTTATACAAACGTATTGAAGAAGCAGCCAGTGACCACTTAATTACTGCAGGCATGTCTGAATGGGCTCATCAAATTAGATTAGAAGCTAATGATCAAAGACACGCTGATGAAGATGCTATATTGCCTACTGAAGCTGATGCAAAAAGAATTATTGAATTTGCATTAGCCTTAGCAGAATTTTTATATGTTCTACCCAATAAAGTAAATAAAGGAATTGAAAATACTAAAGAACATAATATAAAACAACCTGCCGCGGTTTTGTAAACCGTGACAAAACAACCTCCGGCAAGCAACTAAATAGAATCGGCTGAACATCTCTAAAGAAGTTCAGCCGGTCTTTTTTTCTGCCATTCTGTCACGGTGTTTCCATTGGCACTTTTTTTGAATAGCAAAACCCCGGGTAAATCCACAATCAACTAAGCAAATAAGCGACAAAACAACTAAACATATAAAACATACTAAACAAAAAAACAATGGCAAAAGGAAACATTGGGGTAACGAGTGCTAATATCTTCCCCGTTATCAAGAAATTTTTGTACAGCGATCACGAGATTTTTCTGCGTGAATTAGTGTCGAATGCAGTGGATGCCACTCAAAAGCTGAAAACGCTGACATCGGTTGGCGAATATAAAGGTGAACTAGGCGACTTAACCGTTCGGGTTTCGGTAGATAAAAAGAAAGGAACACTTACCATTTCCGATCGCGGAATAGGAATGACCGCCGAAGAAATTGAAAAGTATATCAATCAGATTGCTTTCAGTGGTGCCGAAGAATTTCTGGAAAAATACAAAGACGATGCAAGTGCTATAATTGGTCACTTCGGACTTGGTTTCTACTCTTCATTTATGGTTTCCAAAAAAGTGGAAATCTTTACTCAATCGTTTACCGAAGGCTCAACCGCTCAGCACTGGTCATGCAAAGGTGATCCGGAATATACGCTCGAAGATACTATCAAAGCCGATCGTGGAACAGACATTGTACTTCACATTGATGATGACAACAAAGATTTTCTCGAAGAAACAAAAATTCAGGAATTGCTTACCAAATACTGCAAATTTCTTCCTATCGAAATTGCTTTTGGCAAAAAGAAAGAATGGAAAGATGGCAAAAATGTGGAAACCGACCAGGATAACATTATCAATAACACCAATCCTGCCTGGACCCGCAAACCTGCCGACCTGAAAGATGAAGATTACGCTGCTTTCTATCGCGAACTGAACCCAATGGGTGAAGATCCGCTTTTCCACATTCACCTCAACGTGGATTATCCGTTCAACCTTACCGGTATCCTGTATTTCCCGAAAATCAAAAACAATATCGACATGCAACGCAACAAAATCCAGTTGTATTGCAACCAGGTATATGTTACTGATCATGTTGAAAACATTGTGCCTGAATACCTGACGCTGTTGCACGGTGTGATTGATTCACCGGATATTCCGCTAAATGTGTCGCGCAGTTACCTGCAAAGCGACAGTAACGTGAAAAAGATTTCGAGCCACATTACCAAAAAAGTAGCCGACCGCTTAGCTGAAATTTTTAAAGCCGACCGAACCGCATTTGAAGAAAAATGGGATAACCTGAAAGTTTTTATACAATACGGAATGCTCAGCGACGAAAAATTCTACGAACGCGGAGAAAAATTTGCTTTATTGAAAAATGTCGATGGCAAATATTTTACATTCGAAGAATACAAAACGCTCGTTGGAGAAAATCAAAAAGATAAAAATGGCGATGTGATTTACCTGTATGCCAACAATTCCGACGAACAGTACAGCTACATTCAACATGCCAAAGATAAAGGTTATGACGTGCTGATCATGGACGGACAACTGGACGTTCACGTGGTAAGCCAGCTGGAACAGAAATTCGAAAAAACACGTTTCGTGCGTGTGGACAGCGATGTGATTGAAAAAATCATTCAAAAAGATGACACAGAGAAAGTTTCTTTGACAGACAATCAGCGTGATGCATTGGTAACAGTATTTGATTCGCAAATACCTGCAATTGAAAAGACAAATTTCATTGTTACTTTTGAGCACCTCGCTCCTACAGCTAATCCTGTCTTTGTTACTCAAAATGAATTTATGCGCCGTATGAAGGAAATGTCAGCATTACAAGGCGGTATGATGAGTTTCTATGGAGAAATGCCCGACAGCTATAATCTGGTTGTCAACACCGCTCATCCGGTTATCGAAAAGTTGCTTGCCGATGAAGAAGCTGCCTGCGGACCTGCTGTTACTCCATTTGTAGATGAACTTGCTCTTGCTGAAAGCAAAAAAGCAGTATTGAAGGAAAATCAAAAAGGCAAGAAAGACGAAGAAATTCCAGCTGAAGAAAAAGAACAGGTTGAAAAACTGGAAAAACAAATTCAGGAATTGACTGACAATAAGAAAGCTGTTTTGAAATCGTTTGCCAATGATAACAAGCAGGTTCGTCAATTGATTGATCTGGCACTGTTGGCCAACAATATGCTGAAAGGCGAAGCGCTTGCAAACTTTGTAAAACGAAGCGTGGAACTTTTGTAATTTAGTGGGAGTACGACTTAAAGTCGTGCCCCCACTTAAAATCAACCGGCGGAATGACATCAACATCATTTCGCCGGTTTTTTATTTACAAATTGTTTTCAATTTTCAGTGAATTCATTCAAAAACTTATCATTTGAAACGAATTATTGGCAATTGATTTGAATATGAAATAAAAAACCGCTACTTTTGCACAAATTTAAATCAAACCAATATATTTCGCTTTGAATCTATCAAAATCTCCTTCAGAATGCAACTGTAAAGATGAAATCAGGCTGCAAATTGACGAAATCGACAAAGAAATAATTAAACTCTTTGGTCTGCGGTTTCGTTATGTAAATGAAATAGTGAAGTATAAAAACAATATTGAAAGTGTTGTTGCGCAAGACAGAAAAGACCACGTGATTAAAGCTCGTGGTGAGTGGGCGGAAGAACATGGGCTCGACAAAGAAACTTTTGAACAAATCTATCGGTTTTTAGTCGATCACAATATCGGTAAAGAGTTGGAAATTCTTGAGAAGAAAGTGAAAGGTTGATTAGGTTGCGAGAATTGGAAATTAAGTAATTGGAAACTATAAAAACATGTACAAACAAGAGATTAAAGTGATGGATTGCACCGTGCGCGACGGTGGTTTGATGAATAAATGGCAGTTTTCGGACGATTTCGTTCGCGGAGTTTATAATGCTTGTGTCGAAGCCGGAATCGATTATATGGAAATTGGTTATCTGAGCAGCGAAAAAGCATTCAGCCGCAAAGAAATGGGTCCCTGGAAATTTTGTCATCAAAAAGACCTTGAACGCATCGTCGGCAAAAACGAAACCAATTTGAAACTTTCAGCCATGGCTGATATCGGCCGGATTGATTTGGATGATATTCCGTTGGCTTCCGAAAGTGCTCTTGACATGATTCGCGTGGCGTGTTACGTTCATCAGGTGGATAAAGCCATTGCACTGGCTCATCATTGCCTGGATAAAGGTTACGAAGTTTGCATCAATCTTATGGCTGTTTCAACCGTAAACGAACACGAACTGGACGAAGCATTGAAAGATATTGCTGCTTCTCGTGTAAAAACATTCTACGCCGTTGATAGTTTTGGAAGCATGTACGTGGAATCCATTCAGCATTTGGTTCGCAAATACATGGCTGCATTGCCGGGAAAAGAAATCGGAATTCATGCCCACAACAACATGCAAATGGCCATGTCGAATACTTATACGGCTATTATGGAAGGTTGCACTATGTTGGATGCCACATTAATGGGATTGGGTCGTGGCGCCGGGAATTGTCCAATTGAAATTCTGATAGCTTTCCTGAAAAATCCAAAATACCGGTTATTGCCATTATTGCAGGTGATTCAGGATTATGTACATCCGATGCAAAAAGATATTGATTGGGGTTATCATATTCCATACCTTATTTCCGGAGCAATGAACGCACATCCACGCAAAAGTATGGAATGGATGGAATCCGATCGCAAAAATGATTTCGTAACGTTTATGAAAGAAATGCACGATAATGAAATTTTGGAATAGAATTCAACCAAATTTATAAAACAAAAAGCTTACTGAAAGGAAATTCAGTAAGCTTTATTATTATTTGATTTCAGTTTATAGCAGCGAACCAATATTGGTAGTGAAGAGTTTTACGGCAATTGCTAACAGAATAATCCCAAAGAACTTACGGAGGATATAAATTCCACCTTCTCCAATAACTTTCTCAATTTTTGAGGTTGATTTTAGTACCAGATACACAAAAATCATATTCAAAACCAGAGCGATAATAATATTTTCAGTAGCATATTCGGCGCGTAATGAAAGTAGTGTTGTGAATGAACCCGGACCGGCAATCAGTGGAAATGCAATCGGTACAATAGATGAACCTCCTTCGGGTCCTTTGTTTCGGAATAATTCAATATCCAGAATCATTTCCAGCGCGAAAATAAAGATAACCAATGCTCCGGCCACCGCAAACGACTGAATATCCACATGAAAAAGGTGTAAAACTCCTTCACCTCCAAATAAGAATCCAATCAATATCACGAAAGCAATAAAACTGGCTCTCAGAGGATGAAAGTCGGCCCCTTTATGTTTGATATTGAGTATAATAGGTATTGAACCTAAAATATCGATAATGGCAAAAAGAACCATAAAGGCGCTGGTAATCTGAAGAAGGCTGAAATTCATTGGATTCGGTATAATGATTTACGAATGCAAAAATATCATTATTTAAATTGATTAAGCGTTTTTTTATTGATTATTTTTCGTTCGCGATCAAAAATCCATCCCCATTTATTGAAATACTTAATCATATTGAAAGTATGAATTCCTAACATCTTAAAATTCAAATAGGAACTCCTGGCATGATGATGCATGATACTGACTTCCGGATAAAAAACCGTTCTGAATTTCTGGTGAATCCGGCGGGTTAAATCAATATCTTCCGGATACATAAAAAAACGTTCATCAAATAATCCCACTTCTTTTAAAGCGTCCATCCTCAAAAACATAAAGCATCCCGAAAGATAAGGTACATCCATTATCTGATTATAACCCGAATTTCGGAGTTCAAATTTTTCTGTTCGTTTCGTTGTCCATGACTTGGGAAGAAATCTTCTGAAAATCAAGTCAAAAGGTGTTGGAAGCAATTTGCACAAATATTGAATTTCACCATCAGGATAAAAAACCTTTGGCATTAGTTGTCCAACCTCTGGGTTTGATTCCATAAAATCAATTAGTTTCTGCAAAATAGAAGCATCAAAAGAAATGTCCGGATTGATAACCAGGTGGTAAGGAATATTTTGTTCAATAGTATGGAGAAAAGCTATATTGTGTGCAGTGCCGTAGCCAAGGTTTTTGTTGTTAAATGTGTAAATCACAGACAACTCCTTAAAACCATTAACTATTTTAGCTGAGTTGTCAATTAAATATATTGAATTAACAACTTCAGATTGTCGTAAATTCTCGACAATCGAAGCTATGTCCGCAACTTGGTTATTATAGATGACAATTGAGCAATTTATCATTAAAGTAAAAAAATATTTATCTTTAGCTTTAAATCTGTCTAAATATGAATCTTCTTAATGTTTCTGCGAGTAATACAATTCTGTACCTTATCATAAAGAATGTAGTTTTATTACTTCTTGAACCAGCACCAGAGGTATTATTATTATGTCGTCTATATAAAATTAGAGGTTCATCAATACTCATTACATTAAATTTTAACTCACTTAGTAATCCAATCCAGGTGTCGTGCTGAATGTATAAATTTGCTGGAAATGGAAGACTGTAATCTTTTATTTTTTTTGTAAAAGCACATGTACAACCTGCATATATGCTTTTGTACAAGTTTCGAATATAGCCTTTTTTATATTTTCTCCAAGTACTGATTCGATCTTTTATTTCTAGTTTATCATTACAAATATAAGCATCTGATATAACAAAATTATCAACTTTAAGGTGCGGAAGCATTGTTTCTACCTTATTAGGTAACCATACATCATCCTGATCTGAGAAGAATATAAAATCGCCGGCTGACTGTTTCAATGCATTTTCAAAGTTATGTGCATAACCATGCATACCTTTGTTTTCGTACAATTTTATCCTTTTATCCTCAATCGCACGAATTAACTCAAGGGTTTTATCTTTAGAACCATCGTCGGAGATAATTAACTCATCTTCTGTTCCAAGTTGGATCAAAATAGAATTTATTTGTTCTATAATATATTTTTCGCCATTATATGCGGCCATACAAACTGATATCATTCTATATCTTCGTTTTTAACATCACAAAACTCACAACAACACCCTAAAACTTCAATATCTTTTTCATCGAAATTTTTTAAATTAGTGTGTTTTTTTATTCTCTATCGAATAATATAATGAAATAAATTTATTTGGAATAAGTACATATAATTTTGTAATAATAATTGAAGGAATATCCACATAAAAATATCTCCATGAGAAATTCTTGCATCTTGCTTTATAATTGTAAGAGAAATGTTCTCTACTCCTTTTTTTAGCTAAATCGCCTGATATTCTGAAAAACAGAAAGTTATCTGAAAGATTTGCTAACTTAAATCCATTATTTCTTAACCTAAACCAAAAATCTATATCTTCAGATTTTAAGAAAGACTCATCATAAAATAACTTTTTATCTATAATTGTTCTACGGAACATGACTGTAGGATGAGCAACCGGACTGCGAAAAATACCACCTATTTGTAATAAGAATTTACCACTATAATAATTCCGGTGCGATATGACATCTCCTGTTTCATTTATAATCTGCATATTACCACCTATAACATCAACTTCATTATTCGAGTCTAAATGGTTAACTTGTTTCTCAAGCCGATCCTCAAAAGAAATATCATCACCATCCATTCTGGCAATATATTGTCCTTTTGCAGCCAATAACCCCCTATTCAGAGCAGGGACAAATCCCATTCTGGTTTTGTCTCTTATTATTATTACTCTTTGATCTTTTGTATAAAAATCAATAGCTCCAATTGTATCTTTGTTAGTACTATCATCGATTATTATTAATTCAAAATCTTTGAAACTCTGATTTAATATACTTTCAATTGCATCATTTATATAATTGACTGGCTCGTTGAAAGTGGCCATAATGACAGATACTAAAGGATTTTTCATTTTTTAGATAAATTAGTTGTTCAAAATACTCATTATGCAATGATCCAAAACCATATGTAAATCCTCAGTAATCTGCATATCATCAATAGGTATGTGAACATTGTGTTGGCAAATCATTTTTACATTTCCTCCTGAGTAACCAGTAAGCCCAATTGTAAATGCGCCATTACTATTAGCATATTCTAAAGCTTTTACAACATTTTTGGAATTTCCAGATCCTGAAATACCAATAACCAAATCACCTTTTTGCATGAAATTTCTCAAAGGACCAACAAATATTTCATCATAACCTAAATCATTTGCGTAGGCCATCATAGTTGGAATATTATCATTTAAACATATAAACTTAAACATTTTTTCTCGCCCAAAAGAAATTCCCTTATTAAAATCGCAACAAAAATGGGATGCTGTTGATGCAGAACCACCATTTCCCATTATAAAAACAGTCTTGCCATCCTCTTTTGCATTAAGCAAAATGCTCATAAGTTGATTTATATCCTCTTTTGATATTGCATCAATCGTTTGTTTTAAACGATTAAAATACACAGATATTTCATTAATGTAATTCATTTATTAAAATAATTAAATCATAAGTTGTCATCCATATATATAATTTTTGATCCGCATGAATCAAAATTAAATTGCATCTCATTCAAATATTGCATGGTTTTTCGAAAAGAATCTTGTTTTTCAGTAGGACAATAAAATAATAAAAATCCTGCACCACCTGCACCTAACAATTTTCCTCCTAAAGCGCCAGCCTTAATTCCTTTTTTGTAGATTTCATCAATATAATCATTAGATATTCCAGATGACAAACTTTTTTTCATTAACCAGCCTTCATGCAAATATCTTCCAAAATCATCAATATCATTATTCTCCAGAGCTGATTTTAATTGAAAAGCTTGTTGCACCATCTGTTTTTGAATCTCAAATTCTTGAGAACCAATAATACTTTGTTGGTGCTGTTGATCTCTTAAAATATCATTAGCAGAATGTTCTCCTCCTATATGTATCATTATTAGATTATCCTGTAGTTTTCTTTTCATTTCAGGTTTCATAATAATCTTTTCCACTTTTACAGATTCATCTCCATAAAAAGTAATGAAATTTAATCCTCCAAAAGCGGCTGCATATTGATCTTGTTTACCAATAAGGCTTCCTACTTTATTTATCTCTATATCACTCGCTAATTCTGCAAGTCTTTCACAACTTATGGCTCTATTTAAGTAAGCTTTAATGACGTTTAACAAACCAACTGTAAATGAACTACTTGATCCAAGACCTGTACCAGCAGGAACATCAGCAATTGAATTTAAATCAACCCCCGTTAAATTGTAATGTGATAGAACTTCTCTAAATATTGGGTGATTGATATTATTTATTTCACCTACTAATTCCGTTTTTGAGTATTTTAATTGAATTTTATTTTTATCAAAGAAAGGATGAATAGCAATGTACATGTATTTATCAATGGTTGTACTTACAACAGCTCCCAATTCTCTTCTATAAAATGAAGGCAAGTCTGATCCACCACCGGAAAATGATATACGAAAAGGTGTTCTTGATATAATCATTGTATTTATATTAGTTGTTTTAATGCATTCAGGAGTGCATAAGATTTGTTTTGTTCTATCAATATTGTTGTTTTAACGCCAGCATTTTTACCTGCCAACACATCACTTTCACGATCTCCGATCATTATAGAATTAGCAATATCTATATTCCAGTCGTTTACAGCTTCTAAAAGCATTCCTGCAGCAGGTTTTCGGCAATTACAGTTGATTTTATATTCTTTTCTTTCTTCAGGATATCCTGCATCAGGGTGATGAGGACAAAAATAAATTGCGTTTAAGTAAGCCTGTTTTTCGCCTAATAAAGTTTCCAGCTTAGCATGAATAAATGCCAGATCTTCAAGTGTACAAAGGTTTCTCGCAATAACGGGTTGATTTGTAACGACTATAGCCAAATACCCTTTATCGTTAATATATTTAATTGCATCACCGGCACCTTCTATTAATTCCAGTTGATCAA
>CAIYTJ010000146.1 GCA_903929065.1 uncultured Bacteroidales bacterium
AGGTAAGCTGAAAATGCTACATTTGAAATCTCGTTCAGATCAGGTTGGATTGGTTCGTAAATTCCGGTAGTTGCATTAAATGCAAAATCCGAAATTACTGAAACTGCATTAATCAAACGGAAGTGAGTGGCACCTGAGGGAGCAATCACTGATTTTGCCGGATTAAATGCCGGTACAGTCAAAGTTGAACTGTTGCGGTCAGCATTTGCAGTCAATTCAAACGGAGCAATGAATGAACTATCAAAGTTGAAGTTTCTGTTGAAATTCAATCCAAGCAAATACTTGCTTTGAGTTGAAACCAAAATGGCACGATAACCACGAGCTTCAGTCTGATCTTCCAGATTGATTTTCTTCATGATAGCAGTCAATCGACCGGTCAGTTGAGCATCACTCATTTGCTTCATGAGCATATTCAAACCAACACGAACAGAGCGACCGGCATGAGCACAAGCTGCAAATTCATTCATGTTTTCACGCGTGCGAACAAAACCAGCATCATTCTTAATCTGCTCAGCTGTTGCACCACCTTTTAAACCGGCAAAGTTACCAGTCATCCCTTTAATCTTGAAATGGCGAATCTCGCCAATCGTTCCTTTGTACTTTACATGTCCTAATTGTCTGGCCATAGTTGTAAGTTTTAATTGTTTGTACTAGAAATTTTTGAGTAAAATTACAGAGCAATTATCTGTGTTATAAATACATAAATAATGCTAAACGGTGCTTTTTGACGCTATCCATTTGATACGATAAATCTATTTAAGAATCAATCCAATAGTTTCTATAAATATAATTACTCCGGCTACTTTAATTTTGACGTCGTTCCAAAAGTCAGTTTTCTTCTGTTTAGTCTTGTAGTAGGTTATTGTTGAATCTTTACAAACAATCAGTTCCTGTTTGCTTATGATAACGCCTTTTTGAATTTCCACTTTTCCTTCCAGTTCTTCCACCTCACAAGAGTAGTTTTCTATTTCAGAATCAAGGCTTTCAATAACGCTGTCTTTTTCTACTGTTTCGAGCTTCAAACCCCGGACAAGATCTTCGCAAGTGCTCAGGTCCTTTTCCTTTTCGAATCGGGATTGGAGCGTGTCGTTAAGAATGTGCTGTTTGTTGGCTTCAGCTTTTTGGGTGGCTGTGTTTGCTTTTTCTTTGACTAGTTTTGAGTTAAGAAGTTTTATTGTACTATCTTTCTGATTGAGCAAGATATTGGCTCTGACGGTATTTAAACTGTCTTGTTTTGACTTGTTTATGTTTCGTTGGTCAATGGTTGCTGGTTGCGGTTGTTCTTGTTTAAAGTCGCACAGAAATACAATCACTGAATAAATAATCAGTGCTAGAAACAGGACTATGATTTTAAAAAGGCAATTTGAATTTTTCATAACTGTATATATTTTCCGTTTTTATATTTGAGTATCTGGTTGCGGTTTCCATTTGCTTTGTAACTTACATGAACCCAATCGGGTTGTTTGTCATTTCCTTTTTCCCAAATCAATTGGTCAAACTGAAAATGTTCCCGGATAACCTGGAACATGTTGGCATTATCAAAACATTCAATGTCTGCGGCTTCGCCTTTGGTGTGTTGGCTGATGGGATTTTGAGCCCTGCCAATGGCTTTGTTTATGGCTAATGTCCTGAAGCCTGAATTGACCGCAATCGGTTCATTTATCATTTCCCGGAGTGGATCCAGAATATTTTTGACCAGCTCTTTTAGTTTGAGCAGTTCGGTTGGTCCGGGATTGTTCTCTAAGTTCTCATGGGTTACTGTCAATTCTTCCAATGAGAAGTATTTGCCTAACTTACTCATGATTGTTTCTTATTAAAGAATTGAAGGATAAAGGCACACACGCCACCGGCAATGGCAATGTACTTCAAATAAGAGCTTGGAATAGCTGATTTAAACTCTTCTGGAAGCGCAGCATAATACAAGGGCAATGCAGCAAAAGCACTGGAAATAAGTTGGAAGAAACGAGCAAAAGCCGGAGTGTCAGCTTTCCACCATTCGGGCAGTTTAAAGAATACTTTTTTCATAACAGTTGATTTTCTTGTAAAATTACAAGTCAATCATCTGTTTCAGAAAGACATAAACAATGCTAAACGATGCTTTTTGAAGCTATAAGAAAAGCCCTTGTGATGAAATCACTATGGCTTATAAATGATTATTGGGATTCAGAAAGATTTTTGTAATATTGCCAAGTGAAAACTATGTAAAATGGCTTTGCGGTTTTTAGCTGAATACATATCACATATTCTCTTCAAATGTTATATCTTTGTATCCGTTTGTAAATAAATACCTTCTAATGTGTAACGTTTGTGTAATGTTGG
>CAIYTJ010000147.1 GCA_903929065.1 uncultured Bacteroidales bacterium
CAATATCTGCCGGAATGGCAGATATTTTTAGCTAATTTTCTGTTTTTAGCACTGGCTTGTCTTCCGTTTTAAGGGGTCAGTATGCTCCGGAATATCCAACAAGTAATCATTATAGATTCTATTACAAATAACTATTATGTATTAGACTCAACACATACGACAATAACTGCATACAGCTATTCAAAACAGATCATCTGGAAAACAAATCCACGAAGAGACAATCATCTTCCTGAATACAGACGTCCAAATCCAGTTATAACATATTACCAAATAGGAGAATATTCAAATAATAGAGTTGGAAATTTAATAAAGAGAGGTGAAAAGGTAATATCTATTGGTTATTCAAACTCGCAGTTCGGATTATTAGTTTTGAAAACAGGTAAATTCATTTTTTTGGGTCAAGATTAAGAACTTCAAACAAATGACAGAAGACAAAAAAACACCATGTACATCCGGATATGTCCTTGATAAAATGAATAGATGGTTGCGCCGGTTGTTGGTAAATGTTATCCCTAAAGTATATATTATCGGGATTTTTTGCTCGGCTTGCCAAGAATCCTAAATAGATTAATTTTATTCACGTTAAGATGTAGTACTGGATTGAAAATCCAGAGAATATAAGAACCGGGATAACATATCCTGGTAACCGTGAAGAGTTTCAATGTATTTAATGAGTAAATCCAGTAAGGCGGGGAAATTATAATCTGACAATGACAAATAAAGAGAAAATAATTCAGACACTTAAGGAAGCTTTACCGACTTTAAAGAACCTGAAAGACAATTTTTATATAATTGGCTCAACAGCACTTTTATTATCTGACATTAAAATCGACAATATTTCAGACATAGACATTTTGACGACTGAAAATGATGCTGAATTTTTGAGGACTGAATGGGAGAGCAGAATTATTAAAAACCATATTCTCATAGACTCCGAATTATTCTCTTCAAAATTTTCAAGAAACAGGTTTTCAGTATTAGACATAGAAATATTGGGTGGATTAAAAATCAATATTCAAGGACAATGGACGAAATTAGAAATTCTTGAATACAAAACAGTAACCATAGACAATTTCGAAATTAAGATTCCGACTCTGAAAGAACAAAAGAGAATTTTAAGCTTATTCGGACGAAAAAAAGATATAGACAAGTTGACTAAAATCGAAGAAAGCGAACAAAACTAAATTGACTAACTTACTGAAAACCTCGGTCGTAAGCATAAAAAAAGAAAATGAGAAACATGACAACATTACTAAAAAAATATTCGATACTCGCAATTGCTTCAATTTTGACTACCAGTCTTTTGAAAGCACTTATTATTATTCTAAGTCCTCATTTACCTGCAACTCAAACTCCTGACGGTGTTATACATACTTACAATTCGGCGTTTCTTGAAAATGGAATAGACTATTTGATAAATATCATTTTTGTTTTTCTGTTATACAGGGAAATGAAAAAATTGAAATTTATGTCTGTTCCAGTTTTAATACTCACATTCTTCTCTGGTTTAATGGGAGTAATTTTCCTTATCATTATTAACGCTTACGAAAACCTGACAACAAAACAAATCATCAAATGAAAGAATTAATAAAAACATTGAACAAGTATATTATTTTACTTATAGTTTCTTCCATATTTGGAATGCCCTGGTTTTATATTAAGAATTTAATCTTTAGCAACTATCCAAACATTATGAGGGTAAGCTATTCATTTTACGACTATATTCCTTCAATTGTCGACTATTTGGTTCGAATAACTATTTTGATTTTAATAATCATTGATTTCAAGAAAGAAAACTTAAAACACATCTTACTGACTAGCATTGCGACATTTTTTTATCCGTTACTTGGCATAG
>CAIYTJ010000148.1 GCA_903929065.1 uncultured Bacteroidales bacterium
CTGGTAACGTTGCCGGTATGTTTTTTTATAAACAATGAACGTACAAGCATTATCATTGGGCAAACGGCCATGAATACCGATTTTATATTTCTATTTATCATGACAGCCCTGAATATAGGGACTATCGATACCGAAAAAATGGAAGCAAAGAAACAATCGTATCAGATGAATGAAGAACAGGCTATGAATTACTGGAAAATTCTCACAGATTATATGGAAGAATCGAAGCCTTATCAGGACGAAAACTGCTCATTACGTCTGGTGGCTGATCAAACTAAAATTTCTGAATCGCAACTTTCCAAAGTACTCAATTCGCATGGCGGCGTGACATTTGTCGATTTTATTAATGACTACAGACTCAAAGAAGCCCTTATTTATTTACAGGATAAAAGCAAAAGAAGAAAAACTATTGATACCATTGCCATTGATTGTGGTTTTGGCTCGCGTAGTTCATTTTACAGAGCTTTTGCCAAAATTTATAATACTTCCCCGGCGGCTTACCGTAAACAAATCGATTCTACTCCCGACGTTTAATCAGTCAATAATGCTTCATTTTGTTACGTAATTAGAAAATGAAACAATAGTTACCTGCAGATTCCATTCAGCAAGTGTATTATTTAACTTTATTTTATTTTTGTTTTTGTGTGCCACAAAGATATTGTGTAAGTGTAAGTAAATAAGTGACATATGTGTAAATTCTATTGTAGGAATCACCCAAAATTACAGGTCCTAAAAAAAATAATTTAAACAAAAATGTCTCATTTCTTGAAATGATACATTTTTGTTAATGTATATTTATACGTTTGTATCCGAAATAAAGGTTGGAAAATATAATTGATGATTTAATCCTTAAAGGCGAATAACTGAATGTGCTCTATCAATTTACAGCGAAAGTATCAACCTGATTAAAATCACACGACAATCAAAATAGTTCGGGCATGAGCCGGGTAAAATATATTAGTTTTTTTTTATAAATAGAAAGGATAAAGATTATGAGGTACACTTACGATTTAAATTCAGAGAAACAAACAATTGTTGTTCAAACCAGAGGTGATCTTTTTAAAAACGAAGTAATTGCCATGGGTTTGGAAATTCTTTTAAAAGCAAAGGAATTAAAATACAAAGTATTTTTTGATCATCGATTGTCAAAAAATAAAATTTCAATAACTGATGCCTATTTTTGGTTCTCCGATAATTATGATTACATCGACACGAATTTAAAGCTTATTCCTACAGCCTACATTGCCAATCAGGAAGACTGGGAATTCTTTTCATTTTTTGAATGTACAAGTCACAATAAAGGCATTCCTGTAAAAGCATTTAAAGAAGAGAGTGCAGCATGGGAATGGTTTAATAATATATCAATCCCGGCAACCAATCATTAATTAAAATAAAACAGATACAAAAGAAAATTTCCAACTACCACAGATTTTTAATAAGTACTTAAATCTAATTTCCCAAGAGTTATTTTATTGTTATCAATAGAGTAACTCTTTTTTTATAGTGTTTAATTTACAATATAAATTGATCTTCAATCAAAATCTCTATTCTGAAAATTCTTAAATTTTGAAAATTTTGATTCAGACAGTTTACCACTCCACCAGCGGTTTATAGAATTCCCGGTAAGTTGTATCGTTGGAGTAAAAATTAAGCCGGTCCAGCATTCCGGCAGAAGTTTTATAGCCGTAAGCAAGAATAGCTGTTACGCCGGTTTCGGTACAAACCTTTTCAAATTCGTGATAGAGTTTAATACCAATAATACTGTTTTGGTATTCAGCTTTTACGGCACAAAACCAAATCATAATGGCACCGCTTACCATTTTTTCGCCGCTCATAAAACCTTTAATTTTTCCTTCGGTTTCATAAACAAGTGTCAAGCAGCGTTCATTCAATACCAGTTGTTCAATCCACGACCGGTCATAAGGAACTTCTTCGTTGTACTTAAATGGTTCCATATCCAGAATATTATGAATCAGGTCAATGTCCTTTTCTTCGGCTTTGCGAATAGATTGAGTTTTCATTTCTCAGGCCATTTTATAAACAATTTCCCGTACCCATTCCGCCCATTCTGCCTGGGTTTTAGATTTGTTGAAAGTTTGCCACGGAATAGGTTTTCCCACTTTCAACGTAAAATGATTTCCTTTTTGTTTGTATAATTCATCCACCAGGTATAACATTTCAATATTTACTTTTATTTTGAAAAACTTACGCAGATTGGCCAGGTTATAAAAGAAATTCGAATTTCGTCCATCAAAATAGACCGGAACAACGTCCCGTTGATATTCTGTGGCTTTTGAAATAAAATTCTTTTTCCATTCCAGATCGGTTATTTTACCGTTGATTTTCCGTGAACACATGCCAGAAGGATAAGTAATCAGATGATTGTCGGATTGATAAAGCTTTTGCATTTCGTCGGCGTATTTCTTGCTTTGTGCACCCACTTTATTTACCGGAATGAATAACTCTTTCAGCGGTTCAAGATTCATTAAAATGTCATTGGAGAAAAAGCGGATTTTGTCATCATACTCTTTTCCAAGTAATAATCCCGTGCTGATTCCGTCTAATCCGCCTAACGGATGATTACCGGCAAAGATGTAAAGACCGCCATGAGGAAGATTCTCTTTGCCTTCCATGCTGATGGAAATATTCAGGTATTTCAGAGACGCCTCAATGAATTCAAGGTTTTTTAAAGTCCCCATTTCCTGAAGAAGCGTGTTTACCTCTTTTTCGTGCACAATCCGGCGTAAATAATTGACAAGGAATTTAGGAACTTTCGTGTTAGGAGCTTTGTTCTTTAGAACGCTTGCAATATCAATGCTTATAATCTTGTTTTCACTCATGTTTTTTGTATCTGTCTTCTGCAAAAGTACGAAAAAATGGATAAAAAACAGATATTGAAATGATAACCCTTTAATAATTTCTAAAACAAAATGGATGATTTTTTAATCTGTTACAGAATTGTTCCCCACTTTCATACAAATAATCTATAATTTATGTTTGAATAAATATAAAACAAAGATAATCAAACTAATGTGTAAAAGTGTGTTTCATAAAGCACTGTTTATAAATTGTTGATAAGTATCAATAAATAATCAAAAACAGCACAATAATCTGTTGATAAATTTATAGTGGGGAATTGTGGGGAATATGAAATTAATTTTATACTTTTACCGTTGAAAAAATATACCTGATTCAATATGTCAACATTTATAGGTAAATACGATGCAAAAGCCGATATAAAGGGAAGAATTTTCATTCCTTCCAATTATCGCAAGTTGCTGCCGGATGGTGGAAAAGAGCGAGTGGTGCTGCAAAAGGACGCCGAAAATGACTGTTTAATTATTTATCCTGAGCATGTGTGGAATGTAAAGGTGGATAAATTAAAATCAACACTTGATGAATGGAATCCGGTTGACCAGCTTTTGTTGATGCAATTCGTTTCGGATGCAGAATGGCTTGATATTGATTCGCAGGGAAGAATTTTGCTGTCAAAGAAAAATCAGACGTTGATAGGAATTGAAAATTCGGAAGTATTGTTTGTTGGGATGATCGATCGTTTTGCTGTTTGGAGTAAATCCCGTTATGAACAAAACAAAATGTCACCGACAGATTTTGCCGCTTTGCTGAAAGAGCGCATGATGAAAAGACCCCTGGCCCCTAAAGGGGAATAAGAAAAGCACCTTTTCTCAGTTCAATAAAAATGAAAATTACAAAAATAAAAATACAAGACGAAAGTAACTTCAACTCCCCTTTAGGGGTTGGGGGTCTTTCCATTTATCACACACCAGCCTTATTGAACAAAACTATTAACGGGTTGAATATTAATCCCGAAGGAGTTTATGTGGATGTGACTTTTGGTGGAGGTGGTCATTCTTCTGAAATTTTGAAGAAATTAGGAAAGAATGGTAAATTGCTTGGATTTGATCAGGATGAAGATGCGGTAAAAAATGCTATTGATGATTCACGGTTTATTTTTGTCAGAAGCAATTTTCAATACTTAAAGAACTTTCTCCGTTATCACAATATCGAAAAAGTGGATGGTATCTTGGCTGATTTAGGTGTTTCTTCTCACCATTTTGATGAAGCCGAACGAGGGTTTTCTTTCCGGTTTGATGGCGCATTGGATATGCGGATGAATACTAAATCTCCTTTGACAGCTGCGGTTTTGTTGAATACTTACTCCGAAGAGCAATTGGCGGATGTTTTTTATTTATATGGTGAATTGCATAATTCGCGAAAAATAGCCAGAACCATTGTCAATGCCCGTACCAAAACACCTTTTAATACAATTTTTCCATTTATTGAAGTATTGAAACCGTATTTTGGTCGTGAAAAAGAAAAGAAAGATATGGCTCGGGTTTTTCAGGCATTGCGAATTGAAGTAAATAAGGAAATGGATGTGTTAAAATCATTGTTGGAGCAAAGCCTTGAAGTGTTGAATCCGGGTGGAAGACTGGTTGTTCTCACGTATCATTCATTGGAGGACCGGTTGGTGAAAAATTTCTTTCGCACCGGGAATTTTGAAGGGAAACTGGAAAAAGATTTTTATGGAAATATTATTTCGCCGTTGAAAGCGATTAATAATAAGGTGATTATTGCGGGTGACGAAGAAATAGCACGGAATCCCCGTGCCAGAAGCGCTAAATTAAGAATAGCAGAATTGGTAATTGGTTAATTGAAAATTGATAATTGGTAATTGTAAAATGAGTTGGTTCAAGAAAATAGCAGATGCAATTCGGGGAAACGAAGATTTCTCTGATATTAAGACCAGCTCAGTGCGCGACATATTGAATGGCGAGATTCTTACTAAAAAGTTCTTTCAGAAACAATACGGTTTATTAATTATGATTGCTGTGTTAACTTTTCTGTATGTTGATAACCGCTATTATTGTGAAACCCAGCTGGCAAAGGAAATTGAGTTGAAAAAGAAGATTCAGGATGCAAAATATGAATCGCTGACCATTTCTGCTGAATTGATGGAAATCAGCCGCCAATCGAATGTAATGCGCGAAGTTAATTCTAATGGATTGGGTTTAATTGAAAATACAACGCCTCCAATTGTCATTGAAGATAGTACAGCCAAGAAATAAATGACTGATAAACGCAGCAATATTGTCCTTCGGTTCGGCATAGTTTATACACTCATATGCCTGTCGTTTCTAATGGTTCTTTACCGGATTGTAAAGATTCAGTTTGTTGAACACGACCAGTGGATGGCTGTAGCTGCAAAAAACGTAAAAACAAATATCGTTGTAAAACCAACCAGGGGAAATATTTATGCCTGTGATGGACGATTGATGGCCAGTTCCATTCCTACTTATTATGTTTACATGGATTTGCGTGTGCCGGCTTTGCATGATAATTACGGAATATTATTCAAATCCAATATTGATTCACTTTCGATTTATTTATCCAGTTTTTTCAAGGATAAAACACCTTCGGATTATAAATCACTCTTGACAAGAGCGTATCAAACCGGCGAAGATGAATTTCAGCTTTCGCAAAAGCGTATTTCTTATTCTCAGTTGAAACAACTCAGAACGTTGCCACTCTTTCGGTTGGGACGTAATAAGAGCGGTTTGATTACCAAAGAATATTTCAGACGAGTAAGACCTTTTGGATCATTGGCACAACGCACTATCGGCGATATTTTTGCAGATGAATCGAAAGGTGGAAAGAACGGGATTGAATTGAGTTTTAATTCGAGTTTAATTGGTACTCCCGGCATTTCTACCCGACAAAAAGTGGCAAATAATTACATGGAAACCATTCAGGTTGAACCGATTGATGGAATGGATATAAATTCGACTATTGATATTGATTTGCAGGATATTGCAGAAAAAGCCTTGGTAGATGGTGTTACCGAATTTGATGCAGCGGTTGGCTATGCCATTTTAATGGAAGTTCATACCGGCGCGATAAAAGCCATTGTAAATATGCAGAAAAACAAGAATGGCACCTATTCCGAAAACCGGAATGGAGCTGTTTCAGATATGGTAGAACCGGGTTCTACTTTCAAGGTTGCTTCTGTTATGGCTGCGTTGGACGATGGAAAAGTGAAAATGTCCGACACGATCAATACATTTAATGGTCAGTATATGTTTGGAAATCGCACTATGACCGATCACAATGCCAATCACGGTGGATTTCATAAAATTACTTTGGCACAAGCCATTTACGGTTCATCCAATATTGGAGTTTCGCGGGAAATTGTAAAAGCTTATGGTAAAAATCCGGGAGCATTTGTTGATAAACTGTATGCCATGAAATTGAATGAAAAGCTTAATCTGGAAATTCCTGGAACAGCTTCACCAAATATCCGTCATCCGAACGATAAATCACATACATGGTCGCCTACAACATTGCCTTGGATGTCAGTAGGTTATGAAACCCAGATTCCGCCAATTTACACGCTGACATTTTATAATGCAATTGCGAATAATGGAATTATGGTCAAACCGGTTTTCGTGAAATCAATCAGTAAAAATGGTCAGATTGTAAAGGAGTTTAAAACAGAAATTATCAATCCAGCCATTTGTAAGCCATCCACGTTGAGCGAAATTCGTTCGGCGTTATTGGGTGTTTTGGAAGATAAACTTGGAACTGCGCAAAATGTGCGTTCAAAATATGTACGCATTGCCGGAAAATCAGGAACAGCCCAAATATCACAAGGAAAAGGCGGATACAAAACCGGCGTAACAAAGCATCAGGTGGCATTTTGTGGTTATTTTCCTTACGAAAAACCGCTTTACACCTGTATTGTGGTTATGCGTGAACCGGCAAAAGGGTATCCTTCAGGCGGTCACATGAGTGGTTCGGTATTTAAAAACATTGCGGAGCGTGTTATGGCATTAAATTCAAACCGTAAACCATCGCATATTGATACCGATTCGGTTGAAGATAAAGATTTGTGCCCGATGATTAAAGTCGGCTATTACAAAGCCATTCAACGGGTTATGAATGAATTAAATGTACCGTTGGCATCAGCATCAACCGATTGGGTTAAGACCTTTGCTAACGAAAAGCAAACGATGGTTGAACCAATTACAGTATCCAATAAAGTAGTGCCAAACTTGCAGGGAATGGGAGCAAAGGATGCCGTTTTTATTCTTGAAAATATGGGGTTGAATGTTCAGGTTCAGGGTCGTGGAAAAGTCATTTCACAAAACATGAAACCCGGAACTTTTGCCAAAAAAGGAAGTTCGGTTATGATTAATCTTCAATAATTAAAATTGACGGATATGATATTAGCAGACATATTGCAAAATGTAATTTTGTTGAAAACAATCGGAAATACAGAAGTCAATATTGAAAATATTCAGTTTGATTCACGTAAAGTAGTGTCTGGTTGTGTTTTTGTAGCTACACGAGGAACTGCTTCCGATGGTCACGATTTCATTCCAATGGCAATCGAGAAAGGTGCTAATGCAATCATTTGCGAAGAACTTCCTTCGGAAATAAATTCAGAAATAACTTATGTGAAAGTTGAAAATAGCGCCGGTGCACTTGGAAAAATGGCTTCAGCATGGTACGGTTTTCCTTCTTCCAAATTAATTTTGATAGGCGTTACCGGAACCAACGGAAAAACGACTATTGCCACCTTGTTATACCAGCTTTTCCGTCAATTAGGACATAAATCGGGTTTGCTTTCAACGGTTTGCAATTATATTGATGATGTTATTGTTGAAGCAACACATACAACTCCCGATGCATTGGCGTTAAACGAGTTGCTGAAAGAAATGGTTGATGCCGGTTGTGAATATGCATTTATGGAAGTGAGTTCACATTCAGTTGATCAACGGCGAATTGCCGGATTGGAGTTTGATGGCGGAATTTTTACCAACATTACCCGCGATCACATTGATTATCACCTGACTTTTGAAAATTACCTGAAAGCGAAAAAGCAATTTTTTGATGAACTTTCAGCAGATTCATTTGCATTGACCAATGCCGACGACAAAAACGGACTGGTAATGCTTCAAAATTCAAAAGCCAGAAAATACACCTATTCGCTTCGGGGAATGGCCGATTTTAAAACCCGCATTCTGGAACACGGATTTGAAGGTATGTTGCTGGATATGAATGATAAAGAAGTGAATGTTTCATTTATTGGAAAATTCAATGCAAGCAATTTGTCGGCCGTTTTTGGCGCTGCGGTTTTGCTTGGACAAGAAGAAATTGAAGTGCTACGAATCATCAGTTCGCTAAAATCAGTTTCGGGACGTTTCGAAACGCTTCATGCTCCAACCGGTTACACGGCAATTGTTGATTATGCTCATACTCCGGACGCGTTGAATAATGTTATTTCAACAATAAATCAGATTTTACAGGGAAACGGACGTTTAATTACGGTGGTTGGTTGTGGTGGAAACCGCGATAAAGGAAAACGCCCAATGATGGCTCGTGAAGCGGTAAATGGCAGTTGGAAAGCCATTCTGACTTCCGATAATCCGAGGTTTGAGGAACCACAAGATATTTTAAACGATATGCTCGCCGGACTGGACGTAACGGAAAAATCAAAAAGTTTAACCATTGTTGACCGTCGTGAAGCCATAAAAACTGCCTGTGCATTGGCACAAGCCGGAGATGTGGTTTTAGTTGCCGGAAAAGGTCATGAAGATTATCAGATTATTCAGGGTGTAAAACATCATTTCGACGATAAAGAAGTTGTCAGAGAATGCTTTTAAATTTTAATTATTAATTATTAATTGTGAATTAGTATGCTGTATCATTTATTCCAATTTTTAGAAAAAATATACATTTTTCCGGGCGCTCACTTGTTTAATTACATTTCGTTCCGAACCGGTTTGGCATTTATTCTGGCACTTTTGCTTTCCACCATGTTTGGACGGCGAATAATTGATTATTTGCAGAAAAAACAAATCGGTGAAACCATTCGCGATTTGGGTTTGGAAGGTCAAATGAGCAAAAAAGGCACGCCGACAATGGGTGGAATAATTATTATCATTGCCATTTTGGTGCCGACTCTTTTGCTTGCAAACCTGACAAATACATATGTCTTGTTAATGTTGATAACCACTATTTGGTTAGGTTTGATAGGATTTTTGGACGATTATATTAAAGTTTTCAGAAAAAATAAAGAAGGTTTAAGCGGACGTTTTAAAATTGTTGGACAGATTGGTTTGGGATTAATCGTGGGGTTGACCATGTATTTAAGTTCTGAAGTTGTAATTCGTGAAAATATTGAAGTAAAAGGTAAAACTTCGCAACGTGTTGAAAGTGTGCACTATGCAAAACATGATGTAAAATCGACCAAAACTACCATTCCGTTTGTGAAAAATAATAATCTGAATTATGCTGATGCTTTTTCGTGGTTAGGAAATCAAGCTCAAAAATACGGTTGGATGTTGTTTGTGGTTGTCGTGATTTTTATTGTTACTGCAGTTTCAAACGGAGCGAATCTAACGGATGGTTTGGATGGTTTGGCGACAGGTTCTTCTGCCATTATGGGGGTGATTCTCGGGATTTTAGCCTATGTTTCGGGTAATATAAATTATTCCGGATACTTGAATATCATGTATCTACCCGGTACCGGTGAATTGTTGGTTTTTGCGGGTGCATTTATTGGAGCCACCATTGGTTTTTTATGGTACAATGCATTTCCGGCACAGGTTTTCATGGGCGATACAGGCAGTTTGACATTGGGTGGAATTATCGCGGTTTTTGCTATTGTCATTCGGAAAGAATTGTTGATTCCAATCTTGTGCGGCGTGTTTTTGGTTGAAAATCTGTCAGTTGTATTACAGGTTGGTTATTTTAAATTCACCAAAAAAC
>CAIYTJ010000149.1 GCA_903929065.1 uncultured Bacteroidales bacterium
AACACGATTTTTATTTGTGTCTATTTCAAACCGGTTGCTTTTAGTGCATGAAGCGAACAGCATTATTAAACCCAATATTGAGATAATGCTTAAACCATTCTTTTTCATTTTCTTTATTTGTTTGATTAAAAAAAGCGCAACGCAAAATGGATATTTGCAAATTGCGCTTTTAAAATAAATCAGTATAAATTACTTTCTGTTTTTGACAGCTTTTTGTTGTTCTTGTTGCATTTTTTCCAGACGCTCCATAAAACCGGATTTTTTTACCGGATTTTTTGCTTTCAAAGTTCGTTTGGCGTGTAGTTCGGCTAAGATTTTCTTTTCGTCAACGGTTGCACGAATGATATAAGTCTGCGAGATTGAAATCAACGTGGCAATGAAATAATAATAACTCAAGCCAGAAGCGTAGCTGTTGAACATAAACAGGAACATCAACGGCATCAGATACATCATCCATTTCATCATAGCACCGCCGGGTTGATCGGTGGTAGCCTGATTGGCCATATTTAATTTTGTGTATACAATATTGGTTGCCGTCATTAATAAACAGAACAAACTCACGTGATTACCAAATCCAAATGGTAAAGAAAAAGGTAATTTCATGATGGAATCATATGTGGAAAGATCTGTTGCCCAAAGGAAACTTTGCTGACGCAGCTCAATGGCTGACGGGAAGAAGCTGAACATGGCAAATAACAACGGCATCTGCAACAAGGACGGTATACAGCCGCTCAGCGGACTGACCCCGACTTTGCCATACAAATCCATCGTGGCTTTCTGGCGTTCGGCTGCCTTTTCTGCCGGTATTTTAGCATGAATCTCGTCAATTTCAGGTTTCAAAACACGCATTTTTGCGCTCGAAACGTATGATTTGTAAGTCAATGGGAATAAAACAATCTTGATGACCAATGTCAGAACCAGGATGATGATACCGAAATTGCCGATATACTGGCTGAAAAAGTTAAACATAGGAATAATGGCATATTGGTTTATCCAACCAAAAATTCCCCAGCCAAGAGGAATAAGTTTGTTCAGTTTTAATTCCGCATCGCCACTAACGCCTTTATCATAAGCAGCAAGTACTTTGAACTGATTAGGACCAAAGAACCAATGGAAAACTGTTGGTGTTTTTCCGGTTGGATCAAATGGCACAGTCATTTCTGCTTCGTATGATTTCAAATATTCTGAATTTTCATTTTCAAGTGTACTTTTAAGCGTTGTGGAACTCATTGCATCGTCAGCAATTAAAATACTGCTGAAAAATTGATCTTTAAATGCAACCCATTTTACTTTGTTGGTGAGTTTTTTATCATCATTTTTGCTTTCACTCAGTTTTTCGATGTCACCTGCAAAATATTTATATTCGATAGAAGAATATCTGTCTTCAAATTTCCGTCCTTTTTCCTGCTGGCGGATTTTTGAATTCCACTGCATGTCCAGCGAATTGGTTCCGGCAGGCATAACCGTATTCATTCCATTGGCTTTTATGCCAAAATTCAGCATGTAGTCGTTAGCAGGCAATGTGTAAGCAAAATCCAGATAAGCCTGACCGGCAGTTTTCAGTTTGAAAATGATGGTCTGATTGCCCTTTGCATCTTTCGTAATGCTTGAAGCCGGTTCAAAATATAGATTTGATGTATTTAAAACTCGGTTGTTGTTCGTGACAATGGTGAAGCCCATTTCACTTTCTTTGTCGTTGAACAAAATCAACGGATGCGCTTTATCCAACGAATCGCGTTTGCTGTATTTTTTCAGCTGAACCGAGTAAATTCTACCACCTTTGTTGGTCAACGTTATTTTTACAAGTTCATTTTCAAGTGTGTAGAATTTTTCTTCACCTTTGGCTGAAACGCTGAAGTCGCCATAAGCATCGGCTGATACTTTTGAAGTTGAATCTTTTACCGCCAGTGAATCTTTTGATACGGTTCCTTTTGTTTTTTGAATTGATTCGACTTTGGTTTGTTCAACCAACGCAATTGAATCGTTATAATGTCTTATACGTGCCTGCTCGGCTTCGTTTGG
This sequence comes from uncultured Bacteroidales bacterium, assembly GCA_903929065.1. Taxonomy (GTDB): domain Bacteria; phylum Bacteroidota; class Bacteroidia; order Bacteroidales; family Paludibacteraceae; genus Paludibacter. Next base: position 2,023 of record CAIYTJ010000149.1, read on the forward strand.
CTTCGTTAACTGATAATATCCAACGAAAATAAGCACTATAAGTACAATTCCAATAACGGTATTTTTATCCATAAAATATAATTAATTTCAAATTTTAATTTAG
>CAIYTJ010000150.1 GCA_903929065.1 uncultured Bacteroidales bacterium
ATCCAAGAAATCGGACAGGTGTGATACTTGATTTTTTATCTATACTTGAAAAAGCAGGTTTAGGTGCTTTCAAGACACGTCCAAGAGGGAGGCGAAGGCGGTTGTATGGTTTTCATAGCTTTAGGCATAGTTTTGCATCTTTTGCTGCTAATAGCGGTGTTCCTATAACTACACTTACTGCACTATTAGGCGATAATGCCGGAACGCTGGAAAAGTATTACGTTAAGGTTTCCGATAAGTCAAAACTTGCAGCGATTGATTCATTACCGTCAATAGCATCTTTGAACGATTCTCCGAGCGTTGTAGATAAAGAAGCCATGTCAATACGTGTTGCATGTGCTATTCTGCTTATACAAGAATTAAAAATCGGAAAGAAAGCCAAACAGCAGTTGTTAACCATTTTGCAGAAATAATTTTATTTTTGACTTTTTCCAAAATCCAATGTTTAAAAAAATCCGGCTGGCAATGTATAGGTTTTTTTCTTTGGTTCAGTGTTAAAGAATATCAATAATTTCCGAAATAGCTCCCCAAAATTGAAAGTAAACGAGATGGTCACTTTCTTGCAAATATAGAAAAAATCAAAGTAAACGAGTGTATGTTTTTAAATCTTATTTGGCATCAATACCGCCCATCACAAGCAAAAAAAGGAAGTTCCTTTCTGGTCTTAGACGCCAGAAAGGAACTTGGAAAATAAAGGGCTGTGAATCGAGCATTATGATACCTGATTACTGCCCTTTATATTATACCACCTCTCATCCCTTTTTATAGATTGCAGCCCGGTGGGGATTTTTTTCTTTGAAAAAATTCCCTGCGCCATAAAAATCGAACTTTACCGCTCCGATATTGCCGTCTCTACTTTTTACAATTTGGACTTCCGTTTCAATGCATGGAACACATACTTCATCTTCCTTTCTTTGGGCAAGCTGGTTTTGACCAATTTCTGACGGCATGATATTCATGGCAACCGATGCGGAGTATTCGATACTTCCGCTTTCTTTATAGCTTGCTATTGAATCGCCTTTGTCATAACCAGCACGGCTAAGTGATGAAATAATGATTACCGGCATATTCAGGCTATTGGAAAGCAATTTTAGCTCAGTAATCGCATTGTCAATATTTTGCTTTTCGGTTTGGCGGTCTTTCGCTGGTTGCAGAAGTTGCAGATAGTCTACTACAACGACCGGGCTTTTACCGGTTACGGTTTTCTGCCATTCAGCCGTCTCCACGATGTGAGAGACTGTGCGGTCTCTTCCAAAGGTATGAACATGCAAGTTATTGAATGTTTCCAGATATTCGCCCTTTATATTGTTCAACTTTTCCCTTTTGAAATCGTTCATCTTCGCCTTAATTGCCGAGGTGGTCAAAAAGGAATTGTTATCCCGCAAATATGTTAAAATGCTTGAAGTTCTGGCAAAGATTTCTTTTTTTGATAATTCCAAGGAGAAATAAAGCACCGGAATGCTCGCCTTGGAAATCGCTTTGCAGATTTGCAATGCAAAAGCCGTCTTACCGGATGCCGGAGTCCCTCCTAAAAGATAAAGGTCAGCCAATAGACCACCACCCAAAACTCTGTCAAGTTCATTAAATCCGGTCGAGATATAGTCTGGCGATGTTTCCAGTTCTTCCATAATAGCATCAAAGCAATCCGCAAGCGAATTATCAATCGCATTAGTTGATATAGAGAATTTTGTAATAGCTATTTCAAACTCTTTTATGTCGCATACAAGCCATTCGTTCAAATCCTTATATTTGGTGTTGATGCTGAACGTATCAAAGGGAATTTTCAAATCCTTGCACCCCTGCTTCAATTTCTCCGTTGCCTTGGCTCCTGCCTCGTCATTATCAAAGGCAGATACAATCTTA
>CAIYTJ010000151.1 GCA_903929065.1 uncultured Bacteroidales bacterium
AGACGGCATACGAGATCGAGTAATGTGACTGGAGTTCAGACGTGTGCTCTTCCGATCTCCTTGTTGATATAAGCGAGTTTAACATCAACTTTTCCATTTCCATTTGAATGGAAGTGGCCATTGCTGCTAACAGAAGTTTTAGGCTTTACATCTATTGTATTATTCATGGTTAGTTGTTAAAATATCCTTTCAATTCTTCATTAAAGTATTGTAATGCGTTTCTTATTGGAAGAGGTAAACCTCCGCCAAGAGCACAGAGTGAACCGATTTCCATGGTTGTAATTAAGTCAGTAAATAATTCTCTGTCAATTTTATAATCTGACGTCAAAGCTTTATTCACCAATTCATATCCACGGGTTGAACCTAATCGGCAAGGGAAACATTTTCCGCAACTTTCGTGAGCAGTGAACTGAAATAAATGTTCGATGTATTTAATGATAGGATAACTTTCGGGAATACAAACAACCGAAGCGTGTCCCAATAAAAATCCATTTTGATTGAATGATTCGAAGTCAATTGATAAATCATTGATCTTATCAATAGGAACCAATCCACCAAGAGGACCACCGATGTGCATGGCTTTTATATTCGATTTAAATCCTCCACCTAATTCATTCACAACAATTGAAAGTGGCGTTCCCATATCTACTTCATAAATACCGGGCTTATTAAAGAAACCATCTAATGAAACCAATTTCGTTCCTGTTGATTTTCCTTTTCCAATTGAAGCAAAAGTCATCCCACCATTTTTGATAATGTATGGAATACAAGCCAGTGTTTCAACATTATTTACAACAGTTGGCTTATTGAATAAACCTTGTTGAGTAGGATAGGGCGGACGAACACGAACCTCTGGTCTTTGTCCTTCAATAGATGAAAGTAAAGCGGTTTCTTCGCCACATATATAAGCTCCCTGAGCTCTGATTATTTTAAAATCGAAATGAAAATTGCTTCCAAGAATATGCTCTCCCAACAACTTTTTTTCTCTAATGTCATCAATTGCTTTTTGTGTAATTTCTATTGCTTCTGGATATTCGCCACGAATGTAAACAACTCCCATATTTGCTCCCATCACATATCCTGCAATCATCATTCCCAATAAAACCGAATGAGGTTGTTGCTCTAATAAATATCTATCGCTATAAGCACCGGGATCTCCTTCATCGGCATTACACACAATATATTTTTGATTGCCGGCTGAGTTTTTAGCAGATTCTAACTTAAACGAAATAGGAAATCCTGCACCGCCTCGTCCACGTAAACCGGATAACTTTAATTCATTTAATACCTCGTCTTGAGAATTAGAAAGAGCTAATTTAAACGTATAATAATATTCGTCAATAGAAGTAATATTGCTTGTTAATACTTGCGTTCCTTTTACCGCGACATTGTATTTATCAGCAACAACTTTTTGTTCTTTCTTAATAATTTCAATCTCATCATTGGCATTTCCCGAATAATTTTTGCCTGCAATATTGAAAGAAGAATTTTCATGACATCTTCCTAAGCAACACATTTCGCCAATCTCTTCTGCGTTAAAATGTTTGCTTAATTTATCTTTAAGTTTTCCTTGAGTTCCTGCAGTTAAACACGAACTTCCATTGCACACATACACTTTCTTGCCCTTATTTTCGGGGCGCATAAAATCGTAAAATGTAGCAGTGCCATAAATATTGGCTTTGCCCATAACGTATTCTTCTGAAAGTATATCAATTTTTTCTGCGGAAGGAGTTCCTGTTTGTGAAGAAGCAATGCCTAATTCTTCAAAGAGGTTTTCACGCAGTCCTTTTCTTCCTGAAAGTTC
>CAIYTJ010000152.1 GCA_903929065.1 uncultured Bacteroidales bacterium
AAAGTAGCCGATCAAATTTCTGACGCCATTCTCGACAATTTTCTGGCATTGGACAGCACTTCAAAAGTGGCCTGCGAAACTCTTGTAACCACCGGACAGGTTGTATTGGCCGGCGAAGTAAAATCAAACGCTTATATCGATGTTCAATCGGTGGCACGTCGCGTTATTAACCGCATTGGTTATACCAAAAGCGAATATATGTTTGATGGTAATGCATGTGGTATTTTCTCAGCATTGCACGAACAATCGGGCGATATCAACCGTGGTGTGGAACGCGAAGACCCAATGAATCAGGGTGCGGGCGACCAGGGAATGATGTTTGGTTATGCCACTAACGAAACCAAAAACCTGATGCCGATTGCGCTTGACTTGTCGCATGCATTGGTTGAAGAACTGGCTGCTATTCGCCGCGAAGGAAAAGTAATGACTTACCTCCGTCCAGATTCAAAATCGCAGGTGACCATCGAATATGATGACAATAACCAACCGGTTAAGGTTCACACTATTGTTGTTTCAACTCAGCATGATGATTTTTCAAAACCATCTGCAACGAAATCGGAGCAACAGGCTGACGAGGAAATGTTGTCAATAATTAAAGAAGATGTGAAAAACATTCTGATTCCTCGTGTAAAAGCATTGGATGTTCAGTTTGCTCAATTAATTAAAGAAGATTTTATTCTTCATGTAAATCCTACTGGAAAATTCGTAATAGGTGGTCCTCACGGTGATACCGGCTTAACCGGACGGAAAATTATTGTTGACACATACGGTGGAAAAGGCGCTCACGGTGGTGGAGCTTTTTCGGGAAAAGATCCTTCGAAAGTGGATCGTTCGGCAGCTTACGCGGCCCGTCATATTGCCAAAAACATGGTAGCAGCAGGTTTGGTTAACGAAGTGTTGGTTCAGGTGGCTTACGCAATTGGAGTGGCAAAACCAATGAATTTATACGTAAATACATACGGAACAGCTCAAATTCAACTCAGCGATGGCGAAATTGCTGCCAAAATTGAAAAAATGTTCGATATGCGCCCGAAAGCCATTGAAGAACGTCTGAAACTGCGCAATCCTATTTATGAAGAAACCGCATCGTATGGTCACGTGGGGCGCACACCGGTGGAGGTCACAAAGAAATTCAAAGACGGTAACGGAAACGAAATTTCTAAAGTAGTGGAACTTTTCACCTGGGAAAAAACAGATATGGTAAGCGCTATTAAAGCTGAATTTGGAATTTAAAAGATTTTAGAGCCAGAAAAATAGACAAAAGACTCCCGGTTTACATCCTGTAAATCGGGAGTTTTTGCGTTTATTCAACAATATGGTTATTTCATTCGTTTAAATAGAAATGAATCAACCTGCGGTTATATTATTCGACGGTATTTGCAATTTATGTTGCGGTTGGGTGAAATTTCTGATTCGTTGGGACAAAAAAGAACGGTTTATGTTTGCTTCTTTACAATCAAAACAGGCTGAGAGAATACTAAAAACTATTAATCTGAAGCAGGAAGAAGATGAAAGTATTGTTTATATAAAAGGAAATCTAACTTTTATTGAATCAACAGCTGTATTGAAGATATTTTCCGATTTGGGAGGAATCTGGAAATTATTCGCGATATTTAACCTGATTCCCCTGAAATTACGTGATTCAATTTACCTGTATATTGCCCGGAAAAGATACAACTGGTTCGGAAAACGGTCTGCATGTTTGTTGCCAACCGCTGAAAATCAAAAAAGATTCTTAACATGAGCACTATTAAAGTCGAGAATTCCATCTTTTGCATTAACTTTGCATCAAAATTCTACAACTAGAATATGGAGAAGAAAAAAAGTAATCAACTTGACGTTGTGCTAGTGTTTATTTTAAAATGGTGGGGAAAGTTTCTTGACTTTTTACCTGTTGCATGGACGTTTATCAAAGTTTGGTGGGCAAAATTTATTGCCTGGCGCAAAAAACGGAAGGAACGTTACCACACATTGCCCTGGTATCGTAAAATTGTCAATCTTTTCGTCACATCCATCGTTCTTTTCCTGATTTATTTATTTGTAGTCGATATAAATTTATTCTGGCTGTTCGGCAAATCGCCCGGATTACGCAGCATCAGCAATCCAAACCAATCGGTTGCCTCCATGATTTACACGTCGGATGGAAAAGTGCTCGGAAAATATTTCCGCGAAAACCGCACACCGGTTACCTACGACGAAATTTCACCCAAACTGATTAAAACACTCGTTTCAACTGAAGATGAACGGTTCTATCATCATTTCGGAATTGATTTTCAGGGCGTATTTGCTGCCATGAAAGATATGACCCAGGGACGAAGCCGCGGTGCCAGCACTATTACGCAGCAGTTGGTGAAAAATATGTACAAAACCCGTAATCAGTATTCCACCGGACTTTTTGGTTATATTCCGGGATTGAAACTGGTTATCAGCAAAACCAAGGAATGGACCACGGCGGTGAAAATTGAACTTTTTTACAGCAAAAAAGACATTCTGACCATGTACTTCAATACGGTGGACTTTGGAAGCAACGCTTTCGGCATTCACACGGCTGCCAAAACGTTTTTCAACACCACGCCTGCCAAACTCAACTTCGAGCAATCTGCGACGCTTGTAGGGCTTTTAAAGGCCACTTCCACGTACAGTCCCATTGCGCATGCAAAACGCTCGCTGGAGCGCCGAAATGTAGTACTGGAAAACCTGGTAAAACAAAAAGTAATCACCCAACATGAATGTGACTCGCTGAAACAGATTCCCATTCGGTTGAATTACAGCGTCGAGCAAAGCTATGACGGCGATGCGCTGCATTTCAGGGCATATCTTGAAAAATTCCTGCAGGATTGGGAAGACGAAAACGGTTATGATATTTTTTCGGATGGATTAAAAATATATGTCACCATCGATTCGCGCATGCAGAAATATGCCGAAGAAGCCGTACACAAGCAAATGAAAAATGTCCAGAATAAATTCTGGGATCATTGGAGCGGTCAGAATCCGTGGCAGGACGAGAATCACAAGGACATTGTCAACTTCGTGGAAGATATTGCCAAAAAGACAAAAGCCTACGCGAATTTATCTGCACGGTATAAAAATTATCCCGATTCGATAACCTACTTTTTGAATAAACCGCATCCGACCAAGGTGTTTGATTACGACCTTGGCGAAAAACAGGTGACGATGAGCATTATGGACTCCATCCGGTATATGAACCATTTTATGCACAGCAGTTTTGTGGCCATGGAGCCAAACACCGGCAATGTGAAAGCCTGGGTGGGCGATATTGATTTTAAATTCTGGCAATACGACAAAGTGGCGCAGTCGAAGCGGCAGCCGGGATCGACCTTTAAACTTTTTGTTTATACCGCTGCCATGATGCACGGCATGTCGCCCTGCGATATGATGGTGGACAAATCTGTTACATGGACTTATGGCGAAAACGGAAAGCAAAAAACATGGACACCGCGCAATGCAAACGGGTACAGCCTTGGTTATGCCGTTTCGCTCAAAAATGCCTTTGCCCAATCCATTAATACTGTTGCGGTTCAGGTGGCACAAAAGGTCGGCATCCCTGAAATCATCAAATACGCCTATTTACTCGGCATTAAGACTGAACTCGAAAACCAGCCTTCCACCTGCCTCGGCTCGTCCGATGTTTCGCTGCTGGAACTGGTAAATTCGTTTGGAACGGTGGTAAATGAAGGTGTGTATCACGACCCGGTGCTGATTACCCGCATTGAAGACAAAGATGGAAATGTGATTTATGAGCCGAAAACCGAACAACGCCGGGTAATTCCATACGAAGATGCCTGGCTGATGACCGAAATGCTGAAAGGCGGTATGACCGAACCCGGCGGAACATCCCGCGCACTTTGGGGCTGGGATTTATTCAACTACGATACCGATTTCGGTGGAAAAACCGGAACCTCCTCTAATCATTCCGACGCCTGGTTTGTGGGCGTTTCGCCGAAGCTGATCGGCGGTGCATGGGTTGGCGGCGAACACCGCAGCGTTCACTTCCGTACCGGTGAATTGGGTCAGGGAAGCCGCACTGCATTACCTATTTTCGGTATGTTTATGGAAAAAGTATTGAAGGACGAAAGCCTGAAACAATACCGCGGCAAGTTCCCCACCAAGCCCAAAGAACCTATCACACGCAGTTATGGCTGCCATACGGTGCTCCCACCCGATTCCATTTCTTCCGATTCTTCAGTAATAGAAGGAGCCGTTGCACCCGATGATGTACCGGTTAGTACCGAGCCGAATCCGAATGAATAAATTAAAAACGGCTAAATCGCATTTGCAATTCAGCCGTTTTTTGTGTTTCGAAACCCGAAGTTAGATAATCAACATCGCGTCGCCATACACTCCGAATTTATATTCCTGGGCAATAGCAATTTCGTAAGCTTTCATAATCAAATCGTAATCGCCAAACGCGCTGGTCACCATCAACAAAGTTGAATATGGTAAATGAAAGTTGGTAATCATTGAATTTGCAACGGTAAAATCATACGGCGGGAAGATAAATTTGTTGGTCCAGCCATCGTACGATTTAATTTTCCCTTCGGTACCAACCACAGTTTCCAAAGCACGCATAACGGTAACACCAACTGCGCAGATATTGCGGTTTTCGTCATGCGCTTTATTCACAATATTAGCCGTTTCAACAGGAACTGTCATTTGTTCTGAATCCATTTTATGTTTGGTCAGGTCTTCCACATCAATTTCGCGGAAATTTCCCAGACTCATGTGCGATGTAAGATAGGTGCTTTCAATGCCTTTAATTTCCATTCTCTTCAACAGTTCACGGCTAAAATGCATGCCGGCTGCAGGAGCTGACACGGCGCCTTCATTTTTAGCGAAGATAGTCTGGAACCGGTCGGCATCTTCGGGCTCAACCTCACGGGTTATATTGCGCGGAAGCGGCGTTTCGCCCAACGAATAAAGGCCTTTTCTGAATTCTTCGTGCGTTCCGTCGAACAAAAAGCGCAACGTACGTCCGCGTGAAGTGGTGTTATCAATAACCTCGGCCACGATAGAATCATCTTCGCCAAAATACAATTTATTCCCGATACGGATTTTACGTGCCGGTTCCACCAATACGTCCCAAAGGCGCATTTCGTGGTTCAATTCGCGAAGCAGGAACACTTCAATCTGTGCTCCGGTTTTTTCCTTATTTCCATACAAGCGGGCAGGAAAGACCTTGGTGTCATTAAAAATGAACAAGTCATGCTCGTTGAAATATTCAAGTACATCTTTAAACGTACGATGCTCAATTTCGCCTGTTTTGCGATGTACCACCATCATACGCGATTCGTCACGATGTTTAGCCGGATATTGGGCAATTAATTCATCCGGTAACTTGAATTTAAACTTTGATAACTTCATATTTTTCTTGTTTAATTATTTTCTTTTAATTCAATTTCCAACAGTTTCTGACTGTCCAGAATATTTTTTTCTACATGCTGTACCAATTCTTCAATCTCCCAGCAATCTTCCAGTCTTACTTCACCTATTCGGGTGCGCTCAAGTGCAATCAAATGTGCACCACTTCCCAATGCCAATCCAATGTCGCGTGCCAGAGCCCTTATATAAGTTCCTTTACTGCAGACAACCCTGATTTTAAGAAGCGGCAACGTAAAATCCAGTATTTCAATCTCATCTATAACCAATAATTTTGGTTTTAGTTCAACTTCCTGCCCATCCCGGGCATAATCGTAGGCACGCTTACCATCCACTTTTACAGCAGAATATGCGGGCGGAACCTGCCAAATCTCACCTACAAAGCGTGGAACAATTTCATCAACCATTTGCCGGGTAATGTGGCCCGTCGGGTATGTTCCATCAATAGGTAATTCCAAATCGAAAGATGGAGTGGTTGCTCCCAGTTCCAATGTGGCTATATATTCCTTGGTTTGATATTGAAAACTTTCAATTAATTTAGTCGATTTTCCGGTACAAAGAATCATTACTCCGGTAGCCAATGGGTCAAGTGTTCCTGCATGGCCAACTTTCACCTTCTTTATTTGAAGTGTTTTTTGCAACTTCCAGCGAAGTTTATTCACCAGATTAAACGAAGTCCAATTCAATGGTTTCACCACATACAACACTTCTCCCTGTATAAAATCCATTTTCTATTTATTTTGCAAATGCACTTAAATCTGCACCGAAAATAATCAGGCCTAAAATAATTGCTCCTACAATAACGCGGTAGTAACCAAAGAATTTAAAACCATTTTTCGTCAAAAATGCAATAAAACCTTTAATAGCCACAATAGCCACCAGAAATCCAATTACATTGCCAATGGCCAAAATGGAAATATTATGTTTTGTCAAAATCTCTGGAGTTTCTTTATAGGCATCCCAAAGGCTCTTGGCAAATGCTCCTGCCAGGGTTGGAACGGCCAGAAAAAACGAAAACTCTGCTGCTGCCTTACGTGTCAGTTTTTGCTGCATACCGCCGATAATAGTTGATGCGCTCCGGCTTAAACCCGGTAAGACTACTGCCAACACCTGAAACAATCCTATAAACAAGGCATTTTTGTTTGTAACTTTTTCTTCCGAATCAATAGTCGGATTTTTAAACCAGTTGTCAACGAAAATCAGAATAATTCCACCAAAAAACATGGTACAGGCAATAAACAAAGGCGTACCTATCATCGCGTCGATATGTTTTTTGAATAAAACACCTAAGACGGCTGCCGGAATAAAAGCTATTAATAGTTTTACATATAACTGCAATTTACTGAAATCAAAAAACTTGCGCCAGTAAAGCACCAACACTGAAAGTATGGTTCCAAATTGAATATTCTCAATGAACAGTTTGGTAAAATCGCTTTTTTCGATGCCCATAAACGCTGAAACCAAAGCCATGTGCCCGGTAGACGAAATTGGCAAAAACTCGGTAAGGCCTTCAACAATGGCCAATATGATTGTATGCAGAATACTCATTATTCTTTGCTTTTTGGTTTATAAAGTAAAGCAAAAATGATTGATATAAATCCAAACAACGAAACCATAGGACCAACTGTTATCCGACGGAAACTGAAAACATCAGGATTAAATTCCTTGATTGTGGCGGAACCTGACATTAAAATAAAACCAATTACAATAATCACAAAGCCAATGGCAATCAATATCATATTGATCTTGCCAAGCATAAATTTTTTGTCGTTTTCCATAATGCTTTTTATAAATTGTTTGTTTGAGGACTATATTTTTTTGAATTTTTAAATAATAAACATCTCGTTCGAATGCATTTTTAAATACTTCCCAACAGCAAAATAGGATGAACTTGCTGTCAATGCAATACCGGATAAGATTACAATGATTGCCACAAATACAAAGCTTAGGGAATGAAGCATAAATCCGGTAATTCCAAATTCGTACTGAACAAAATAAACCACACCTGCCAACAATACGATTGAAATGGCAGACGCTATTAACCCATTGATCATGCTGCTTTTCAGGTATGGTTTTCGGATAAACCACGGCGTAGCACCAACCAGCTTCATGGTGTTGATTAAAAACCGGTTTGAATACAACGATAAACGAATGGTATTATTAATAAGTGCAATCGAAACAAAAAGCAAAATCACAGCCAGACCTAATAAAATCAGACTCACTTTACGCACATTGTCATTCACCAGACTTACCATATCTTTTTGATAAACCACCCGGTTAATATGGTCAAAGGTCTTCAGCTTTGATTCAATTTTGCTCACACTATCGTTGTTTGCATATGTTTCGTGAAGTTTTACTTCAATAGAGGCTTTTAGTGGATTGAAACCCAGAAACTCCTGAGGATTCTCACCCAAACTGCTGATATGATCCTTAAGTGCATCTGCTTTCGAAATATATTCAACCGTTTTGGCATAAGGTGAAGAAGTCAGGAACTTTTCAATTCGTTGTTCATCCGTTTTACTGGCCTGATCGTCAAGAACGATTGACAGATTGATATTTTCTTTCACGAAAGTGCTCATATCGCGAGCTACAAAAAGGAGCAAAAAAACCAGTCCAATCAAAAACAATACCAGCGACATACTTATGGTAGACGTTAAATGTACAGTTGAGTAACCTGGTTTTGTTGTTTTATCTGTTGTCATTTTTTTCTGAATTATCTGTTTAAGAATTAAGCCTTTGTTTCCGGCTTTTTGTAATTTTTCCATTGCCAGAAAATAAAACCAAGTATGCTCAGTATCAATAAAATGGAAGATGTTAATGCAATTGCATTACCCATACTGTATGATTTTGGTTCAAACTTAAACTCAATCTCGTAATTTCCAGCCTTCAATGGCATTGCCCGCAACAAATAATCAGCACGGACATAGGGCACTTTCTGACCGTTAATATAAGCATTCCAACCATTTTCGTAATAAATTTCCGAGAACACAGCCACCTGATCGGTTTTTGAACTGAAATTATATTTCAAATGATTCGGTTCATAACTGGTCAAGGCAATGTGTGCTGAAGTATCAGGCAATAATTTTGTTGGCAATTGAGATGCAAATGATTTATCAACCACCAATTCGGTTTTAGTATTTATTTTGCCCAACAAGCTCATTTCTTCGTTTGCGTCAGCAGCAATTCTTATATTATTTACAAACCAGGCATTACCGTTGGCATGAGGATTTACAATCGGAGCAACTTCTTTGTTATAAATCAGATATTTCATATTGAGCATATTCAAAACTCCCAGTGAATCCATAGTATTTGTAACTACATCGGGCGTTTTTGCCCGTCCAAATGCACCAAATAATTGTCCGATTTCTTTATCAAGATGCATATTTATAAGTTCCTGGTAACGGCGCAATTTTGCTGCATGATAACCACCAATATTTTTATGGAAATAGGATGGTGAAGCATCGTTGAATATATTTGACGTTGCATCTAAAACACGAAATTGCGATTTATCCTGCAAAATTATATTATCAGCAGTTGATGGTGTAATCAATGTTTCTAAACGACGTGGACGTTTGAAATTATCATCATTCAAATACCGTTTTGCAACCGGCACCAAATCAATCAAAATAATAATTCCGAACAGAACATAAGCGACCTTAAGTTTTAAATAGTTTTTTAGATATAACCAGATTAGTCCGGTCGCAGCAATAACAAAAGCTAATGAACGAAATGCATCTCCGCGAAGCATTGCTTCCCGATCCAATGGCAATGTTTCTTTCAGGAAAGCATTATTTCCCTGAAACTGTGCATCAGCTGCTGATTTAAAATCACCTGCCAATGAAGGAATTAGTGCAAAAATAAAAGCTAGACCACCAACAATTGCTGCACTAATTAAAACCTGTTTAATGAGTTTATTTTTATCGGTTTTTACATTGAAAACTTCTTTCAACGCGAGAATTGCCATTAAAGTCATTCCGAAACCGGTTGCAACCAGCGTCATTGAAACTGTTCGGAATTTATTGTAAAGCGGAACGTAATTAATGAAAAGATCGGTCAGCCACATGAAATTTTTCCCCCACGAAAGCATCACTGTTAGGGCAATCATCGGCAACAGCCACCATTTGGTACGCTTATCAACCAAAAACAGTCCTAGAACAAACAAAAAACAAATCACTGCACCAATATAAACCGGCCCAGATGTGAAAGGCTGAGCTCCCCAATATAGCGGAAACTGATTTTCTTTCATAATTTTTTCAACATCCGGAGCACCTAAACTTGTCAGTTTTTTGGCAGTTTCACTTTCAGCAGTCAGATTTGTACCACTTGCACCTCCTTTAAAGTTTGGAATAAGCAACGTCATTGTTTCGTCGACACCGTAACTCCATTGGGTAATGTAATCACGATTTAAACCGTGTTGTGAATTCTGTGTATCAATCGTCAAACCATTGGAATTACCACGCATAGTGGCTTTGGCATATTCATTTGTGGTAAGTAATGAAGTGGCATTCATACCAATAGCTATCGCAGCCGCAGCCTGTAACATTCCGCTTGTTTTC
>CAIYTJ010000153.1 GCA_903929065.1 uncultured Bacteroidales bacterium
CCTCAAAGTCGTCAACTCCGCTTTCTACGGCCTCCCCGGCCAGATCGGCTCGATCAACCGCGCCATCGTGCTCAAAACTGACTCAAAAAAAATCCGTTTTTGGACATCAAAACGATGCTCAAAAACGGAAATATTCACTTATATTAATATAATAAGATTTAAAATTACCCCCTCCATAATTAACAGCCAGTTTAATCTGTCTGATTTTAATTTTATTACGGAACTATAATTATAGTGTGTAGAAAAAGTCAATCTCATAATTGAAAACAATGGTGCGAATTGTAAATAATTTATTGATTTTCTTGCATTTAGCTTAATTAATTGTAATTAGTTCAATTTTTAGCTAAATAAACTGCACAAATCTACTATATTTAAATTAAAAACTCCAACTAATTATAATGTTATTTTTTATGTTTTACAACATATATTTTTTGTAATAATGTCCATTTTATACTTAATAGTTTAAACGTTAAGCCGTTAATTAAATAACTATAATTGTAATGATAACCAACTGGGCAAAATTTAGTGCCGGAATCATTTGTGGCTTATAGTTACAAAAAAAGGTGTCACTTTTCAGTGACACCTTCGTTTATTGAATGCTTATATTTTTACAACGCCGACACCAATTGTTTCAAGCGTGTTTCCGCCAATTTCAGGTTGTAACGGAAGTTGATTAAGCGCGTACTGGATTGGGCGTAATTTTCCTCGGCCAAATGCAGTTCGGTGGAAGTGGTTTGGCCGTGTTTCAGGCGTTCGAAGCTGATTTGCATATTTTCGCGGGCCAGCTGGTTGTTTTCGGTCTCTATTTTCAACAGTTGTTGTTGGTTTTCGAAGTCGGTAAGTGTATTCAGGAAAAGCGTATTTACCTGTAATTTGATATTCTGCAAATCCAGTTCGGCTGATTCCGCCTCAATCTTAGCAACCGTTACTTTTCGTTTGGTTTCGCCGGCACTGTAAATCGGAACGGTGAGCGAACCGCCAATTTGTGGTCCTAACGAATTATTAGACAATACCGTTCCGGCCGAATTGGACGATTGATTAAAATAATATCCGCCTCTGAAACTCAAATTTGGCAGGTACAGACTTCGGTTTTCCTTCAAAGTCAATTCAGCAATGTCAATTTGCTTTTGAAAACTCAGAATACTGGTGTTCGAATTATTCAGTTTTTGCTGCAAGTCGGCTTTATCGGGTGTATAATTCACCGGAATCGAATCATTGATTTCGATCAATTCATCTGCTTTTCTTCCAAGCAACAAATTAAGTGTTTTCAACGATTCCTCAACCGTGAATTGCTGATTGATTTTATTTTCGATGGAAACATTCAAATCTATTTTGGCCTGAAGCAAATCTATTTTAATCAACGAACCGGCATTGAATCCTGCTTGTGAGACCCTTACCCTATCCTCATTGTAGCTCAACACTTCATAAATTGAATTCAATTGCTGTTTCTGACGCACCACATCGTAATAGGCTGCAATAACATTAAACAGGGTCTGCAGCACTTTATCTTTAAACTGGATTTCACCCAACGACTGGATTTCATTTAATTTACTTTTGGTGACAAACATTTTTCCGCCATCATACAACGTCCAGTTAAGCTGTGCGCCTAAACTCACCGAGGAACTGGTGTAATTCGGATAATTATTCTCTGTTCCGCTACCCAATTTCTGAGTCGTGTTGCTGGTGCTGTAATTTCCTGTACCAACAATTCCAACCGTTGGCAGCATTCCTGCATTTCCCGGCGTGTTATTTACCTTCGAAACAGATGCATCATTTTTGGCAACAAGAATATCAAAATTATTCTTCAGGGCAATGCTGACAGCATCTTCAATGGTTAGCTTCTGTGCAACAGCAAGGGATGTCATGCAAACCAAAACAAATATCAGTGTTATTTTCACATTCTTCATTGTCTGTCAATAATTTTAGTGTTACTTGAAATCATCATATACATAACCGGAATTACAAACAATGTGAGAATCAGCGAAAATAACAACCCGCAAACCACTACAATCCCAAGAGACACACGGCTGCTTGCTCCTGCGCCGAGGGCAAAGGCAATTGGCATGGCACCAAAAATAGTGGCAAGCGAAGTCATAAGAATTGGACGAAAACGTTCCGAAGCAGCTTCGAAAGCAGCCACACGTTTATTCATACCCAGTTTTCGTTTCTGATTGGCAAATTCCACAATCAGAATACCATTCTTCGTTACAATACCGATTAATAGAATCATTCCGATTTCGGAGAAGATATTCAACGTTTGATTGAAAATCCATAGCGAAAGCATAGCTCCGGCAATAGCCAAAGGTACAGTAATCATAATGATAAAAGGATCGACAAAACTTTCGAACTGTGCTGCTAAAATCAGATAAATCAGCAGTAATGCAAGAATCAATGCAAATGATATATTCGAATTACTTTCGGCAAAATCCCGCGAAGTACCTGCAAGCGAAGTTGAGAATGATGTGTCAAGCAATTTGTTTCCAATTTTCTGCATTTCAGCAATTCCCTGTCCAAGTGTTTTTCCATCAGCCATATTCGCCGAAATGGTAGCAGCTTTATACCGGTTGTAATGATACAGAATGGGCGGATTGCTGTTTTCCTTTACCGAAACAATATTGTCCAATTGTATCATATTGCCGCTTGACGACCGAACATAAAGCGATGAAATATCTGTTGGTGCATTACGGTCTTCACGTGCCACCTGGCCTATGACATAATACTGTTTATCGTTTTTCAAAAAATAGCCGTATCGACCACCCGCGAAAGCCAGATTCAATGCATTGGAAATATCTTTTTCACTCACTCCCAAACTGTTAGCTTTCAAACGGTCAACCGAGATATTCAGTTCCGGTTTATTGAACTTCAAATCCACATCCACATTGCTGAATAGCGGACTATTTTGCGCTTCTTCTAAAAATTTAGGTAACACTTCACGCAGTTTTTCAAAATCAATATTCTGTATGACAAACTGAACCGGCAGACTT
Source organism: uncultured Bacteroidales bacterium (assembly GCA_903929065.1). Taxonomy (GTDB): domain Bacteria; phylum Bacteroidota; class Bacteroidia; order Bacteroidales; family Paludibacteraceae; genus Paludibacter. The sequence continues at coordinate 2,985 of CAIYTJ010000153.1, forward strand.
CTTGAATTTCCGGTGGAAATTGTAGGTTCCTGAACTGCAATAACACGGGCATCAGCATTTTTACTATAGAGTTTTGAAAGTTTATCGTAAACTTTTTGCTGTGAAACCTTACGCTCTGTTGCATCTGTCAGAAAATTAAGGACAAAACCGGTATTAACTGCCGAACTTCCGTTTCCACCTCCATAACGTGCTAACACATAACCTGATTGCGGAATGGAATCAATATTTAATTGTGCCAGTTTATCAATTAAAGCTGCAGTATTACTGTATTCTGTTCCTTCTGGAGCAGTTATTGAAGTCCTGACATAACTGTGATCTTCCAATGGAGCTAATTCTGAGTTCAAAGCTCTGGATAAGGTCACAATCATTAGTATACACAATACTACAATGGCAATAGAAATCCATTTATTCTGAATAAAGAATGCCAAAAATCGGCGGTATTTCTTTTCCATACCCACAAAAAATGGCTCACTGGCAACATAGAATTTAGAATGATGTGTTCCTGAACCACCTAAAAAAACGTTTAGAACCGGTGTCAAAGTAAGTGAAACCACTGCCGAAATCAATACAGCACATGCTACCACAATACCAAATTCGCGGAATAATCTGCCGGTAAAACCTTGTAAAAAGATAACCGGTACAAAAACAATAGCCAGTGTTAACGAAGTGGAAACCACCGCAAAGAAAATCTCACGTGTACCTTCAAATGCTGCTTTCCATTTATCCATCCCTGCTTCGATGCGTTTAAAGATGTTTTCTGTCACCACAATTCCATCATCCACAACAAGTCCGGTGGCCAAAACTATTCCCAGTAACGTAAGAACATTCACCGAAAAACCGAAAATGTACATTACGAAGAAAGTCCCGATAAGCGACACGGGTATATCCAGCAACGGTCGCAAAGCAATAATCCAATTTCTGAAAAACAGAAAAATAATAATTACCACCAAAAATATAGCTATCAGCAGTGTTTCGACGACATCTGTTACCGATTGACGCACAAAAATTGATTTATCACGGGCTATATTCAATTCCACTCCTTTTGGTAAATTCTTTTTAATCTGATTCAACCGTTTATAAAATTCATCGGCAATCTGTATATCATTTGCTCCCGGAAGTGGCACTAGTGCGAGCATTACGCCATTTTTACCATTAATCTTAGCACCCGATTCTTCATTCTGAGGTCCGAGTGTTGCTTCACCAATATCTCTTAATCTCACAACCTGATTTTCGGTTTGTTTGATTATCATGTTGTTGAAATCGTCTTCGGTGGTTAATCGTCCACGGGTCTTAATTGTCAATTCAGTATAATTTCCTCTGATTTTACCACCCGGCATTTCCACATTCTCCTTAGTTAATGCTGCATCAATATCAGAAGCTGTAAGGCTGTAAGCTACCATTTTAGCCGGATTAAGCCACAGACGCATAGCAGGTTTCTGCTGACCAAAAATCATAATCGAACTGATTCCGGGAATGGTTTGAAGTTTTTCCTGCAATACATTTTCGGCATAATCACTCATCTCCAGCGGGTCCATCGTATTGCTCTGAACGGCAACCATAATCATCGGATCACTGTTTGCATCGGCTTTTGTAACGGTTGGCGGCGCATCCAAATCCTGAGGAAGGCTTCGGGTTGCTTGTGAAGCTTTATCACGAACATCGTTGGCCGCTTTTTCCAAATCTGAGCCCAGTTCAAACTCAACGGTAATGGTGCTGATTCCCAAAGCCGATTGAGATGTGATAGATTTCACTCCTTCAATGCCGTTAATAGTTGTTTCAAGCGGTTCGGTTATTTGTGATTCAACCACTTCGGCATTGGCACCCGTATACGAAGTCTGAACAGTAATTACTGGCGGATCAATGGCTGGATAAAGTCGTACAGCCAGAAAATTGTACCCGACCACACCGAGCAAAATAATCAAAAGGCTGAGCACAATCGAGCCAACAGGACGTTTAAGTGCTATATCTGATATAGTCATATTATTTTACGGTAGAAAATGTTAGTTTTGCACCTTCTTTCAAAAATAGTAAACCGGAAGTAACAATGGTGTCGCCAGCTTGAATACCAACTGTAATCTCAACCGTTGATGATTTGCGAATTCCGGTTTTTACCTTGATAAATTTTGCTTTTCCATGATTAGACACAATAACGATTTTATTTTCCTCCTGAGGAATTATTGCCTGAGTCGGAATCAAAATAGCATCGGTTTTTTGATTAAGACGAAGTTGTACATTAGCAAATCCGCCGGAAATCAATTCCTTGGATTGGCTGTTGACAATGGCACGAACTTTCATGTTTCGGGTCGCATCATCAATGCCTTCCTCGGTTGCCATTACTGTTGCATCGTACAATTTAGTGCCATTTGACATAGTAAATTTCACCTTCATGCCGGCTTTTAATTCAGAAGAATATTTTTCGGGAACAAAAAAATCGAGTTTTAATTTATTCACTGTTCTGATAGTTGCCAGCAAGGTTGATGGTGTAACAATCGCTCCGACACTCACATTCCGTAAACCTATAACGCCATCGAAAGGTGCACGAACTTCGGTTTTACGAATCATTGTTTTTTCAACTTCTATATCTGCTTTCAATGAGTTCAACTGCAACCCGGTCATTTCGTAGTCGTTCTGACTTATTCCATTCACTTTCAGCAGTTCGGACTGGCGTTTGTATATTTCCTGCTGAATGGAAAGCTGTGATTGCAATTTTTTCAACGTTGATTGTAAATCATCATCAAACAGTTTTACCAACAGCGTACCGCTTTTTACAAATTTTCCTTCAGGCAGATTAATTGAAACCACTCTACCTGCCACTTCATTCTTCAAATCGACCATTTCAAATGCCTGTAACGAACCTGAAACAGATATTTCATCAATTAACAACGATGATTTGGCAATTATTCCAGCGACTTTTTTCTGAGGTTTTTCTTTTTTCGATTTTTCATTGTCGGATTGTTTGCTGAAAAAGCCAATTTTGACTAACAATGCAGCCAGCAACACAAATACAATAGCAACCCAAATTGTGCTCTTTTTCTTCATTTGTATAATATTTTATTTTATAATAAGTTGATTTCTAACACACTTAGTAGTCTGTAAAGTTCTTCGATTTGATTTTCAGAAATGCCTTCAAATGCAATTTCGGAAGTTTTGTTTATCTCTGCTTTGATTTCAGGAATTAATTGCCGTGATTTTTCGGTGATAGTCAATTCGTATTTTCTTTTATCAGTTTGGTTCTGAATACGTTCAACATAGCCGTTTTTTGAAAGATAATCGATTATACGCACTACCTGAACCTTATCGCACGACAGTTCGTGAGCCAGTTCCTGCTGAGTCATACCGTTTCTGGATTCAATCAGCAACAATGGATAAAACGAACGGTTAATATCCAAATGACAAAGCCCGGCTAATAGTTTAGTCTGGTACAATTTACCGATTTTAGCCATTATCCGGCCAACC
>CAIYTJ010000154.1 GCA_903929065.1 uncultured Bacteroidales bacterium
AGGCGTGTAAATGGCACATGGATTAATCAATATACTGATAGCATAGGAAGTTATACACCCGATACAGCAACAAGATTTACAGGGCTTGCAACATTGGGAAAGGCTTATAATGATAGTGTTATAGCAGCCAACGCAACAGCAACTAAGTGGGGTTTTACGGGTAACGCAACTACTTACCCAAATACTAAAATAGGAACTACAGGTAGTTCTACAATTAGATTCATAACTAATAATGTTGAAAGGGCAAGCCTTGATTCATCAACAGGAACTTTAAATATAACTACATCAGGGCAGGCAATTACAATAAAAGGTGGTGCAGATATTAGGAGTATTACAGATGGTAATATTTATATAACTGCACTCGGAACAAGTGTAGGTGGCGACCTTATTTTTCGTAGTAATCCAAGCGCAAGCGATGTAGGTTTTTTAGTGCATAGCTTACAATTTCAAGTTGGCAGTAATGCCACTATACCTGCATCAGCAGCCTTAAGTGTGCCTTCCACAACAAAAGGTATATTAATTCCAGTAATGACACAAACACAGGTTGCAGCTATATCAAGTCCTGCAACTGGGTTACAGGTTTACAATTCTGATTCATCAAAAGTTAATTTATACGCAAATGGTAGGTGGAATGAGATACCAAAAGTTTTAATCAATACAGCAGCTTTAGATTTTCCGAGTACAGCAGCAAGTACAAGTTCAGATTTAACAATAACGGTAACGGGTGCAGCAGATGGCGATATGGTTGCTTTGGGAGTTCCTAACGCAGCAATGAATGCTAATAGTTGTTATACAGCATGGGTGTCAGCTACAAACACAATTACGGTTCGTTTAAACAATTATCAAACAATAGGGGCAATAGACCCTGCTTCAGCAACCTTTAAAGTACAAGTTTTTAAATAGATTATTATGAAAAATATAGTATCAATATCAGCAATAAATGCGCTTGTAAATGGCGAAGTAAAAACCATCAATGCAATAGAATTTACAAACTTTAGTGGTTAGGATTTTAATAGCTCTGGCGGTAAAGTTGAATACGCTGTAGGTAATCTTGACGGCGAAAATTTTACTCCGTTAGATAACGGGGATTGCGACATTCCAAACGAAATAATTAATAATTGGGGTGCAGATGATACTGTAATTTTCGACTACGTGATTTCTCAAAAAGGATTTGTAAAGGCTTAATTTAATTATAATTTTTAACCCCTATAAAAATTTAGCAATGGAATATGGTGAAGAAATAGTAAAATTATCAGGTCAGATAGATAGATTAAATGATGGTATTGATAGAATAGATGCAAGTATTGACAAGTTAATTGAAGCCCTTGAAAAGATTGAAGATAAAAGAGTTGAACCACTTGAAAAAAGGGTTACGGAAGTAGAAAAATGGATAAGCAAAGCAGATGTGTTTTGGAAGGGATTAATATCTATTGCATTTGTTTCTTCATTAGCATCTATTATAGCCCAACTTTTTCAGATTTTTAAGTCAAAATAAATGGTAATCTTTGTGTTAACTATCATGTTTTTAATCATGGTTGTGTTTATAGTCTTTCAAGTGATAATCATTTCGGGGCTAAAAAGAGATATGAATAAACGTGTAAATAACATAGAGGTGAAGATAAGTGCATTACAAGTACCATACGAAGATTTAAGTAATTCATTAAGCAGTTTACAAACCATACTACAAGAATTACGAAATGACAGCAACAGACAAAAAGATAATGGCTACTTTAATCCATCACTTTAAAGGACAAGATGATGAAAAATACAAGTTGGCATTTAAAGATATTACACGTATCTTTGAGAACGAAATTGGACGTGTACTTTTAGAAGCAAACAACATTAAAATATTAAAAAACAAAACAAATCAAAAATTATGAAACCATCTGCATTTTTATCATTGAATTGGCTCGATTTAGGTAAAGGGTTAATTCTTGCTGCAATTACATCAGTTCTTACTATTGTAACACAGACATTACAAGCAGGTAGCTTAACATTCGATTGGAAAGCTATTGGTATTACTGCCCTTACAGCAGGATTGGCATATCTTACAAAGAACTTTTTTACACCAACATCGACACCAACACCATAGGCGGAATAAAAATATTCTCTTAAATGTTTGGAATTGTAAAAAAGATGATTATCTTTGTGGTAGATGCTGTTTGCGATTTTTTGTAATTATATTTCAACCAAAATCACTAAAAAATCGCAATTAAGCGGACGCTGTATTAAAATCATTAGACTAATTAAAAGTCCTATAATGGGAGTACGTTATGATAAGATTGGTTAGCCTTTGTAGCTTTGGAGAAGCGTGGATGTGAGGGCTGATGAATTTTGTTTTTGTTTTTAGCGTGGCAACCATTTTTACGAGCCGATAGGCGAGTGAATGATTAAAATACTTTTCATGGTTGAAATTTTATGTATTATATTTCTTACTATTTATAATATTACCGTCTTGTAAGACAGTACATACCAATACGCATATATGGAAAAACGACACATCTATGTTCCATAGAGAAATACCAATAGATGAATTTAATAAATATTGGAAACCGCAATTAGATAGTTTGGGTTTTAAATTTCATTGAGAAAGCCTGTTTATCTCATTGGTAATATATTCTATTTTGGGGATTTGGTAAAATTTTAAATCTTTATTTACCGAATCACCACCAAAAATAGAGAAAGTACCGATTAGTCTATACCTATTAGTATTTAAGTCTTTTATAAAAATTGGAGAACCCGAAAATCCGTGCATATATTCACTTACATCTAAATTTTTATTAACTAACATATAATAAGCTGTGTCAGGTATATTATTATTTGTTGGGCTACCATTATAAAAAATTGTGTTAGTTGAATCTATATGAACATGAGATGCACATTTTATAATAAGCCTACCAAATTCATGCGGGAAACAAACGGAATTGAATCCGAATATTTCCGTATTGTTAGTATATCGAAGTTCGGGCATGATAAAATTTTCAACAGATTTTAGTCTGTCTATCCCTTTCTCTTTTACCTCAAAAACAATTACGTCTGGGTTGTTTATTGAATCTGATGAATTATAACTATTTAATGGGGGTATTCTTATTGTTATAAATGAATCGATATTACCATCTTGGAGTGTATCTAAAATAGCAATTGTCATAGTATTTATGGTCTTTTCACCACACGCTATATTAGTTCTTGTTATTACGTGTTTTGCTGTAACTAAAAATGTTCTATTGTTTTTTTTAATAAAATAACAAGTGCCACCACTTTGAGATAATGAGTTAATTGACATTATGGTAAATGACAGCAATGGGTAACTATACCTTCTTAATGAATCGTAATCTTGGCTATGGGAATAGCCGAATGAAAGAATAATTAGTAAGATTAGGGTTATTTTTTTCATTGTACGAACATTTCGCACAATCTACAAAAGAAATAATCAAAACGCAATAACGTTCGCAAGCAGCGTTAGCAAAAACAAAAAATAAAAATTCATCAAGTCCCGAAGTTAAGCTGACCTTGTGCCAATTTATCATCAATGTTAATTATAGGACTTTTAATTGCAATCGTCCGCTTAATATATAAAATTAGATTGATTGAATGTTACCACTGTTGAAGGGAAGGTTTTGTGCGTAGGCTAAGTACAATAAATCTTTGGTGAATAAAGATTTGATGCTTGTGGTGGCGGCCCGTACAATACGAAAAATACTTGTATAAATGCTAAAAAGTAATTAATTTTACACTATGCGTAATTTAATATTTATATTATTATCTGTACTGGCGTTAAATAGTTGTGATACGTTTAAGAAATTACAGGTAATACATGATACTAAAAAAGTTGAAAAGATACACTACCGAAACGAAGCGGTAGTATTATCGTTATTCCATAAATATTTCCCTGCTGACACATCAAATAACCTACATGAAGGTGTAATTAAAATAGTAAGAGATACCATAACAGATTCAGCCAAAGTAAAAGCATTAATAAGACTTGCAGATTCGTTGTATCAGGATAATCTTTTTATGAACGAATTGGTAAATAATGCCCCTAACTTTGACAGCACCCAAAAAGTAATCACAGACCTACATAATAGGCTCGTAAAGGCATTAAATAAAGATTGTGGAACAGTTACCAATACAACCAAAGAAAGGACAGATACACTCATATATGTACCACCAACAGTTAAATTAGAAATAGCAAATCTTGTAAGCCAAAATTACGATAAGGATATAAAGATTACCCAAATAACAACATCGGATAAAATACACACAAAATGGATGTATATATTTGGGGGTACAGCATTATTATTATTTATAGCTTTTTGTATATTCCTTTACATAAAGATTTTTAAATGACCAACAAAATTCAATTTACATGCAGTAATATAAGGGAGTGTATTGACTTTAAATACTCACATGGTAATTATCCAATACATCAACAACTTTATATCGGTTATTGGTTAGTAAAAACAAGGGATATGATAATCGTTAAAAAAGATAAAAAATGAGTACAATAATAGAAGTAGCAACAAGGGAAATAGGTACTAAGGAAAATCCGCCGAATAGTAATGTGGTTAAGTATTCAAATTGGTTTGGATTGCCACATTTGGCATGGTGTGGACAATTCGTTTCATGGGTATATAATCAAGCAGGTGTACCATTGCCTGCTATTGGATATAAGAAAGGTTTTGCGGGTTGTCAATCAGCCGTTGCGTACTTCCAAAAAAACAACAAAATAACAACAGAACCAATCGAAGGAGATATAGTTTTTTATGACTGGAATAATGATAAACGTTACGACCACACAGGACTATTTGTAAAATGGCTTGATGATAAAAAAATAACCTTCCAATCAATAGAAGGTAATACATCTTTAGGCAATGATAGTAATGGCGGGGAAGTAATGCAACGTACAAGGGATAAAATTAAAAACCATGCTATCTTCGTACACCCTTAAATTAAAAAGAAGCACTCCCAAACCTACCATACTGTTACTTTTTTATGGTACACTTCTGTTACTGGCTTTATGGATTACTTCTATGGGGTTAATAATTAGTTTTGCTTTTCATTAATCAAATCTTTATCTTCTGCTTCTAATCCCCATTTTGATACTATTAAATAACCGTCTTTTACGGGTTGTAATACTATCGGGTCAGGGAGATTTAATTCAAGTTTATATCCATCTTCAATACGCATATTTTTAGTATCAAAGTCCTTTACTGATGCACAAATGGTAAATGCGGGGAGTGTAATGTGATATTTTTCTTCTGTCGGTCTTTGTACAAAACTCCATCCCCAATTACCACGTTCGTGATGACCCCATATAATACCACTTTCATATGGCTGATTAAAGTTTGTTATTTTAAGATAATCATCTTCTCTTAATTTAAACGATTCTATTTCTGCTAAATTCTTTTCGGGGACATCGGAAATATAATACTTTACTTCACCACACAATAAACCATACTTTTGACAAATTTCTTTAACCTTACCTTCGGTTATGAATTTGTTGTTTGGGTAATGGAGTTGGTAATATTCAATCTGTTTTGCCAAATATTCATTCTTTTCTTTTTGGGTAATTATTTCAGTAGCCTCTACTGCTTTTTTTGCTGAAACAAAACCGATTTCTTTCAGCCGTTTACCTTTATCAATATCATAACTACCTGATAAGATAGCTTTGGCATCATTTAAAAGTTTTTCACTTGCAGTATCAAATGATTCATGAATTTCTGCAATTATTACTTGTGTGTCTTTTGTGGGTTCAAATGATTGTTTAACCACTTGTTTAACCCTTTTGAAATTGAACATAATTTTATTTGTTTTTAAAGTTTAATAATTAGTTTAGTACTTCGTTATCCTGTTTTTCACTTTCATTAACTACAGGTTCATTTAATTCGTGTATTTCATTTTCGCTGATAGAGATATACCATGTAGTGCCATCATCTTCACTAATATTAAGGGTATTGCCATCAGTTACCATTTTCAAATGATTATATAAGGCTTCATACAATGCTTTACGGGCTAAAATATATGAAGCAATTACTTCGTTATTGATGTTTACCTTACTTGAATTATGGGCTGCAACAATCTTTACAATTTGCTCTAAATCGTTGCCATCTTTTCTTACTCGGATACTTAGTTCTGTTTTCATGATTTTTTTTATTTTTATGGTTATTTAATTTGTTACACTTGTTGACTATTAGGACTTTCTCCCTTTGGAAACAGTCCGGCGTGAGTTAATATTCCCTTGTGAGTTAATGGAAATATCTGTTGAAAGTTTTTATCGGGTATTTGATTGCCATTTAATAGCCAATAGCCTTTATTTTGCTTACCTGAAAATACAAAGGTTGTTTTATGTCTTATATCCTTATTGTGAAGGAAGCGTTCTATTGTTAAGGTCATATTACGCTGTTTTTAGGTCATTTAATGGGTTTTCTTCTCTGTCAGGCATCAAGGTTATTCCTTTGTACAAACCTCGCAGCGTTGCTATTGTAATGATGTCCTGTGCCATTTCAAACATTTCATCATCACTTTGTATTGCATGGGCTAATTCACCTACCAATATCCATTTCTCCATTGGGTTAAGTTTCTCAAACTTTTTACATAGTGCCATAGCTGTATAGTTTTTATTTATTTAATAATGTTATTTGCTTTCCAATTATTGTATTTTTTGATTGCTGACTTATTGTTAGCAGCAATACATTTAAAGACTACATCAACTCTTAACATAGGATTATATTCACCTTCCATTCTTACAAATCCACCATCTTCGTTAAAAGAATATTCTGCACATCCTTTTGGTATTGGTGGTTGCTTTGGTGTAGTACTTATACCTTCAATATCATTGCTGTAATCTGGTACAGTTCCACCACCCATAATTGCCATTGCAGCTAACATCCCTAAGTATTTATTCATTTTTGACATAACAGTAAGTTTTTAATTCGTTTTCAATTCAAGTTTTTAGGTAAATAACCGCAACTACACATAACACGGGTTTGGCAAAATGGCTTTCCGACACACAAGCCAACGCACAAAAGCCACTTCGCCAAGCCCGATAACGTTATGTGTCATATTGCCCCTTGCCACACATCCGTTCATTAATTGGCTGGACGTTCCGAATTTCAGCTTAAATGCCATCTTCTTTTGGCTGAAACCCCTCAATGGTAATA
>CAIYTJ010000155.1 GCA_903929065.1 uncultured Bacteroidales bacterium
CTCTTTATCGTTTTTCAAACCATTTGCCTTCGGAGTATCGGAAAATGATAAGCTAGTCGGGGTAATTGTAGGATATATTGTATCTGACGGTAATTTTATCAAAAGATATTTTAGCAGAAGAGCCATAGTTCCTGGTGGAGCATTACTACACCCTGAAATTTCACCTGATTCTTTAAGTCTATTATTAAAAAGAACTATTGATAAACTTAAATCGAAATCTATATATCTGGAATTTAGAAATTATAATAATTATTCGATTTACCGTTCAGTTTTCGAATCAATCGGAATTAAATATTCACCTCATCTGAATTTCCACATCTCTACTCCTGATATCGAGATTGTTACAAATCAATTAAAATCAAGTAAACGCCGACAAATTAAATTGTCCCGCAAAGAAGGTACTGAATGGCATGAAACAAATGATATACAGGATATAACAGATTTCTATAAAATCCTTTTGGGATTGTATAAGTCAAAAGTCAAAACTCCGCTCTTTCCTCTTGAGTTTTTTATAAAATTAAATCAATTATCTTTTGGCAAGCTATTCGTTGTAAAATATCAGGGAAATATCATTGGTGGAAGCCAATGTGTGGAATTATTGGATAATACAGTTTATGAATGGTTTGTGTGTGGAATGGATCAAAAGTTAAGAAATTTGTATCCTTCTGTCATGGCAACATGGGCTGCCATAGAATATTCAGCTACATATGGATTTCCAAAATTAGATTTGATGGGAGCTGGCAAACCTGATGACAGTTATGGGGTTCGTGAATTTAAATCTCAATTTGGAGGTGAATTAGTTGAATTTGGAAGATTTCAATATGTTTTGAAACCATTTCTTTACGAAATTGGAAAATTTGGAATAAATATAATTCGAAAGGGAATTAAGACGTTTAAAAAAACAAATAAAACATCAAAATATAAAAAATACACTGTAAAAAACGGTGAATCAGATTCATTGAGAATAGAGCACAATATAGGAAATATTAATATTAAAGAATGGTCTGACTTTGTTTTAAACCATCCAAATGGTAATGTTTTTCAAACCCCTGAAATGTTTGAAGTATATGCTAAAACTAATAAATTAACTCCTATTATTCTTATAGCAGTTAATTCTGAAAATAGAATAGTTGGTTGTTTAGCGGCTGTAATTCAAAGGGAATTCGAAGATTTTACGAGAATTTTTACTGCACGATCTGTCGTTATGGGAGGACCGTTAACACAAAATAATGATCAGTTTATAGCGGATGTTTTAATTCAACGATACAATAAGTTAGTTAAGAGGAAAGCAATTTTTTCACAATTCAGGAATATGACTGATATGAGTAATTTCTCAGGTGCATTTTCAAAAAATAAATATACTTATAATGAACATCTGGATATTGTATTGGATCTCTGTCAGACAAAAGAGCAATTATATCAAAATTTACATAAGGAAAGAAGACGAAATATAGCGCAAGCAGAGAAAGAGGGCTTAGTGTTTCGACAATTGACAGAAAATAAGGATATTGAGAGTGTGATTAATCTGATTAAGAAAACTTACACAAGAGTTAGAATACCTTTTTCGATGGAGATTCTTTTTAAAAATGCAAGGACACTGATGGGAAATGAAATCGTATTTTTTGGTACTTTCTTTGAAAATAAGATGATTGCAGGACAAATTAGATTATATTATAAAGATCTGGCATATGCCTGGTATTCAGGAAGCGATTCTGATTATTTCAGCAAACGACCTAATGATTTTTTGATGTGGAATGTAATTCTATGGTCAAAAGAAAAGAATCACAAAACATTTGATTTTGGAGGAGCAGGTACTCCAAATGTACCCTACGGTGTTAGGGATTATAAATTGAAATTTGGAGGTGAACTTGTGAATTACGGCAGATATGAGATAGTTCATAAAAAAGTACTTATGCTCATCGGTGAAAATGCATATAAACTTTGGAGGAAATTAAAAAAATGAACATATTAATTGAAATTGGCCATCCGGCTCATGTTTATAAATTACTGGCAACAATTAAAACGCTGAAAGAGAGGAAGCATAAAATTATTGTTGTTACGAAAGATATAACTTCCATTAAGTTCCTTCTGGGAAAATTCGAAATCCCGTTTTCTGTTATCGGAAGTAAGAAAGACAGCCTATTTGGAAA
>CAIYTJ010000156.1 GCA_903929065.1 uncultured Bacteroidales bacterium
AAAACTTTCAAAACCGGCCAACATACCCATTTCGAACTGATTGTTATTCTTTTGATTTAATTCTTTAATGGTTTTGTACTGCATCAGGCTCAAAACAAGGGCTGTTTTATTATCTTTGATGTATTGTGGTAATGCAAATTCTTCCATCACCACATTACCAAATCGATGTTCATGACGGTAACTATTGCGACTGTATAACTGTTGATTGACTTTTATAGTCATTAACCCCCTTATCAGAAATTCGTTTAGATTACTGTTAATGTGTGATTCAGTTTGGGATTCATCACCTGAATTCTTGAATAAATGATCGTCAAGAAAACAGTCCAATTGCCTCTTAATTTCGTATAATTGTGTGTTTATCGGAGTTGCCGATAAGAATAACAGTTTCTTTATTTTTGGTTTTACAATTTCCTTTATTTCAGGGAATTCATTAAACAACTCTTCATCATTTGTACATGCACCAAATACTCTCGACACCAGTTGATTTCGAATAGAAATATCACCATCAGTACCATGTTTATAATTATGAGCTTCATCTACAATAAGTAAATCAATTTCCGGTAAGGTTTGGTTTAATAAATATGCAAAAGCTCGTTTGATAATAATTGGTTTATAACGGAATTTTTTGCAGACCTTTCCAAATAGAAATTGTTGATCCGGTTTCAATCTTTCTTTAAGCTTATTCATCCAATTGTCACTCTCCAAATCACTATCAGAGCCAAGACTGAATGACGAATTTCTATATAGAACATAACTTGGGTAACTACTGTCGAAAATTGACAATTCCTGTTTGATACTCTCACGAGATAAATAGGCTGCAGGTTTATTCAAAATAGACTTTACAATACCGTCAGTTTGAAGGTAGTTTTTCTGAATAAAATTATTTATTTCCTTTTGCCACTTGAATTGCAGGTTTTGTTTTGGTACCAGAATTACATCAGTATACTGGTCTGGGTTTTCAGAAAAATGTCGCAATAATGAAGCAATTCCTATAGCAATATAAGTTTTGCCCAATCCAACTTCATCAGCTATATAAAGGAAATTGTTTTCCGGTTGCACCAAATAATTAAATCCTTTCAATATTACCTGAAACTGACGTTCAGCAACATCAGGATCAATAATATCTAATTCCGGGTTAGGGTTGAGATTGATTAATTTTCGTGCTAAGTCTTCTGTAAGAAACATTATTTGCGAATTTGATTTAATACCCACTTATACAAGTTCTCGGAAATATCATCCTGTTTTATCGCTTTTTTTATTTGCTTTATTTCCAAAGTTATTTCTTCTCTGAACTTCTCTATTTTAGCTCGGAGTCCTTCTTTTGATGTATCTAATTGAACGTATATTTTCGATATTTTTGAAACATCATAAAACTCCATCAACAAAAGATTCAGTAAGAACCAGGCAACTCCCGGCAAAATACTTTCTTCTTTCAGCATCTCATTCAATAAGTTACGATAACCAGCAATAGTATCAATATTATTGGCAAACAAATAATAATCAATCATTTCTTTATATCTGGCGAACTCTCCTTTTTTTGTTGGTACTACGAAAAGCCGTTCTTCTAATTTTATCAAAGCATTGATATGCGACGCAATCATATTCAATGTGCTTTTTGATACGCCTTGATTCCCCAGATATTCTCCTTCATTGTCAAAACGTGTGGAAAGA
>CAIYTJ010000157.1 GCA_903929065.1 uncultured Bacteroidales bacterium
CGTTGCAATATTAGAAAAGTATATTTTACATTATAACTTTTATGATGTAAATCTATACTTTATACCAAATGATTTTGTAAAATCATCATTAAGCGGCTTAATTCTTTTTTTTGCACCCCCTGCATTACTAAATTATTTTTTTGTTTTCAGAAAAAAAAAGTACATAGAAATTGAACAGAAATATAAAACCTATAAAGGGAACTTATTTCTTATTTATTGTCTATCCTCATGTTTTGGTCCAATTGTTATTGGTGCATTAATTTATTGGATTGTAAAATTATTTTCATAAACAGCTGCTTATTTAATACTCTCCCCCGAAATGTTCATAAGTTTGACAAAGCAAAACAATAAATTCCCTTCTGAATTTATTGTTTTTTTGAGCCCCTGCACCTTGCATGGAGTCTTTTTGTATTTTTATCAATAAAATCTGAAAGAAAATTATATCTTTGTCGGCTTTTCAATTGAACAGCGCACTAACCCATTTGATTTTCATTGATGAAGAAATTAAAATTACTCCTTTCGCTTGCTGTTTTACTGAGTTGTACCTCCGCATTTTCACAGATAAAAATACTTTTCGATAATACCAAGGCTGAGCAGGCGGGTAATGCCGACTGGGTAATTAGCAATTCGAGCAGTCCCGTTCAGGTGCCGACACCTTCGCAATCGCTTATCACAAGCTCCACACCGGAGACTTACTGGTCGGGTGCGCTTTCGGCATGGGGTGTCGACTGCGTGAAAAAGGGTTATTATGTAGAAACTTTGCCGGCAAGCGGTAGCATCACGTACGGTTCAAGCTCAAACGCGCAGGATTTGTCGAAATACCAGGTGTTTATTGTTTGCGAACCGAATACCCAGTTTACCGCTACCGAAAAAACCGCGCTTATGAATTTTGTGAAGAATGGCGGCGGGCTGTTTATGATTTCCGATCATACCGTTTCCGACCGGAATGGTGATGGATGGGATTCGCCGGCCATCTGGAATGATTTTCTAACCACTAACAGCGTTCAGGCCAATCCGTTTGGAATATCATTTGATTTAGCCAACATTTCGCTTACGTCAACAAACCTGGCAACGATAGCCAATGACTCTATTTTAAACGGTGCCATGGGACCATGTGCTAAGGTTATGTGGAGCAACGGTACCACCATGACGCTCGATAAAACAAAAAATCCTACTGCCGTGGGCTATGTATTTAATACCGGCGCCTCTACTACCGGCTCAACCGGGGTGATGTTTGCAACTGCCAAATACGGCAACGGCAAAGTGGCGGCAATAGGTGACAGTTCACCGAGCGATGACGGAACAGGCGGAAGCGGGAATTCGCTCTATAACGGATACACCGGCGATGTAGGTGTAAATCATCAGAACATTTTGATGAATGCCACCATTTGGCTGGCAACACATAAACCAAAAGTGTTGTCGGCAGTGAATGCGGTGGAAACATTCGGGCTGAACGTTTATCCGAACCCGGTAACCACCGGACAACTTACCGTGGATTATACCTCTACCCTACCCGTAAAAGCACAGATACTGGACTTAACCGGAAAAACGATACAATCAGTGGATTTGGCGTCAGATTCGTCCGGAAAACAAATCGTAGATGTGAGAGGCATCCGCTCTGGAGCTTACCTGTGCCGCATTACTAATGGTTCAGCTTTTGAAACAAGGCTGGTGGTGATTACTAACAGGTAAATTCAAACAAATTCATAAACAAACAATTGAGGGCATCGCTTTAAGCGATACCCTCAATAAAAAAAGCTATTCAGTTTCCCGAATAGCTTTTTCTTATTTATATCGAATCTATACTTTCTTTACCCGTACGGCATTCATTCCTTTTAGTCCGCGTTCCAGTTCGAATGAAACATTATCGCCTTCTTTTACGGTTTCCAGTAGTCCTTTTACATGGACGAAGAATTTTTCCTGCGTATCTTTTTCTTTAATGAAGCCAAAGCCTTTTGAATCGTCGAAAAAATCTATTTTACCAATTCGTTCGGTTGGCATAACCACATCTTCGCGGCGTGCAACACCAATTTCGATGGTAGAAGCATCAATTTTTTCCCGTTTAGATAAATCCGGCGGAGTGTCGGTTATGTTTCCATATTCATCCACATAAGCAATCATACTGTCCAAACCGCTTTCACCGCTCGACTTGCGTTCTTCTTTCTTTTGTAACTTGTCTTTTCTTTTTTTTAAACGCTTTTTTTCGTTGTCCTGTTTGTTGTAGCTGTTTTGCGATTTTGCCATTAATGTGTTTACTTATTTTTAATTGTGATGTTGGAATTATAACCTGCACAAAGATACGACAATAAATCGGATTGTTTAGGTATTGTTTTATAAGTAATTACACTCAACTAATATAAAGACCCGTAAAACAAACGGGATTATGGGTTGTTAGTAGATTTACGGTGTCAATTTAGGCCTGAAAAACGCTCTTTTTCTAACATAAGTAATAAAAATTAAAAATAATCGGTTGAAAATTTGGCTTATACCAACTTGTTTTTGTTATTTTGCACCCGATTTCAACTAAACATTTACTTAACTAGTCGAGTTATGCCTAAAAACCTTGTCATTGTAGAATCACCAGCCAAAGCGAAAACGATCGAAAAATTTCTCGGAAAAGATTATCACGTTATGTCCAGTTTTGGTCATATCCGTGATTTGGCAGAGAAAGGAATCGGAATTGACTTCGAAAACAACTATCAACCGCAGTATGTGGTTTCAACTGACAAGAAGAAAACAGTGGCTGAATTAAAAAAGGCTACAAAAGATGCAGAGATTGTATGGCTCGCTTCCGATGAGGACCGCGAAGGAGAAGCTATTGCCTGGCACTTGTACGAAGAGTTGAAACTCAAAAAAGATACCACACGCCGCATTGTTTTTCACGAAATAACCAAGGACGCTATATTAAATGCTATTGAACATCCCCGCGACATTGATATCAATCTTGTGGATGCCCAACAAGCCCGCCGGGTATTGGACCGCATTGTAGGTTTTGAATTATCGCCGGTATTGTGGCGTAAGGTTCGTCCATCCTTGTCGGCCGGTCGGGTACAATCGGTTGCAGTGCGCCTGATTGTGGAACGCGAACGCGAAATCAACCAGTTTACTGCAGAAGCCGCTTACCGTGTAAATGGTATTTTCAGTTCGGTGGATAAAAACGGAAATCCGGTAGAACTGAAAGCGGAACTTTCGCAACGTTTTGCTACAAAAGCCGAAGCAATGGCATTTCTGGAAACCTGTAAAAACGCACAATTCAGTGTTGACAATATAATTACCAAACCGGCCAAAAAATCACCGGCACCACCGTTTACCACTTCAACACTTCAACAGGAAGCAGCCCGCAAACTGGGATATTCGGTGGCTCAAACCATGCAGATTGCCCAACGGTTGTACGAATCGGGAAAAATAACTTACATGCGTACCGACTCGGTGAATCTTTCCGATTTGGCACTTGGCACTTCAAAAGCTGAAATTATCAGCATGGCCGGCGAAAAATATGTACATATCCGCAAGTTCACCACCAAAACCAAAGGTGCGCAGGAAGCTCACGAAGCCATTCGTCCGAGTTACATGAATGCCCACACGGTGGAAGGCTCTGCCCAGGAAAAAAGGGTTTATGAATTAATCTGGAAACGTACCATTGCCTCGCAAATGGCTGATGCCGAACTGGAAAAAACGTCTATTTATATCAGTATTTCCGGCAGTCCGCTCCAATTTGTCGCTTCGGGCGAAGTGATTGTATTCGACGGTTTTCTGAAAGTATATATGGAATCGACCGACAATGAAACGGATGCAGAAAACGAATCGCTGCTGCCGGTAATGAAAAACGGCGAAAAGCTGACTCCTGCAGAGATTGTGGCGCAGGAACGTTTCTCCCAAAAACCGCCACGCTACGGTGAAGCAGGATTGGTTCGGAAACTTGAAGAACTCGGAATCGGCCGTCCATCCACCTACGCACCAACCATTTCGACCATTCAAAACCGGTCGTATGTAGAAAAAGGCGATCGCCCGGCAGAAAAACGGGATTACAACGTGTTGAAATTGAAAGCCGGAAAAATTACCGATAAAATAAAAGAAGAAAATACCGGTGCCGAGAAATCGAAACTGTTCCCGACTGATATAGGTCTGGTGGTAAACGATTTTTTGAATGAATATTTTCCAACTATCCTGAATTATAATTTCACGGCTGATGTGGAAAAAGAATTCGACAACATTGCTGACGGTGATATTAAATGGACGGATTCTATTGATAAATTCTATAAAACATTCCATCCGATTGTTGAAGATACGATGAAAAACTCCGAACGCCAGGTAGGCGAACGGGTGTTGGGCGCTGACCCGACCAGTGGCCGCCAGCTTTCGGTGAAAATTGGAAAATATGGTCCGTTGGCTCAAATCGGAACAGCGGAAGAAGAGGAAAAACCGGTTTTTGCATCGCTTCTCAAGTCACAATCTATTGAAAGTATCACGCTGGAAGAAGCGTTGGAATTATTCAAACTTCCACGCCAGATTGGCGAATATGAAGGCAAGGTAATGACCGTTGCCATTGGTCGTTTCGGACCTTATATCCGCCATGATGCAGCGTTTTATTCATTGCCAAAAACGGATGATCCGATGGAAGTTACCACAGATCGTGCTATTGAAATCATTGAAGAAAAACGCGAAACAGAGAAAAACCGGTTGATTCAAACATTGGGAGAAAATGGCGAGATTCAGGTGCTGAACGGTCGTTTCGGACCCTATTTCACCTGCGACAATGTAAATTATAAGATATTCCCGAAAGGAACCGACCCTGCAACTTTGACGTTGGAACGTTGCCGCGAATTAATGGCCGCCCAACCCGATGCCGGTGCCAAAAAGAAACCATTCGGACGAAAAACAGCTGCTGCAAAACCAGCGAAAACTGAAGCGAAACCGAAAGCGAAGGTTAAGGCAAAGGCGAAACCTAAGAAAAAGTAATTAATTCATTAGTTCATTGTTTAGTTGGTTTTTAAAGACAAATGCCGAACATGAAACATGTAATAAAGGAAATTATGAAAAAGCTTTTTTATTTATCAACATTGCTGGTTTTTAGCTTAATGGCTAAATCACAGAATACATTTTCACTAACCGAAGGTGAACCGGCACTGATTTATTCTTTACCAAAAACAGAATTTTGTATCGAAATAGAAACTGAAAAAACAGTTCAAAAACCGGGTGTTTTCTATCGCTATTCCGAACGTTACCTGGCAACAAATAAGGTAATTACTGAGGGAAAAACCACTTACCGGCTGAAAAGCATAAACGTAAAAACACGTGCCATTGCCGATGCAAACAGAACATATTCATTCTCACCAAGCACTTCACTTCAAACCAGCCGTTTGTCGGTTAACTCACAAGGAATTTTATGTGGGGTAAATGTTGTTTGCGAACCAGAAAAAACTGCAAATCCGACGATTGAAATACCGGTTAAAGACATTACTAAACCGGATGCTTTGCTCCCACTTGGTGAAGAATATATGATGGCTGGTTCGGAAGCAAAACTGGCTGAAGGCGTTGCCAAACAGATTTACCGCGTTCGCGAAAGCAGACTTGGTTTACTTACTGCCGATACAGATAAACTTCCGGCGGATGGCGAATCATTTAAAACAATGCTGGATGGACTGAACAAAATGGAAAGGGATTTAACTGAACTTTTTGTTGGGAAAGCAACCGTTGAAACTCAGTCACAAACCATCAACATCATTCCAACTGCAGCTTTAAATAATCAGGTTTTGTTTCGGTTATCCGCATTTAAAGGTATCGTGGCTGCCGACGATTTAAGTGGTGTGCCTTTTTATATCAACATAATTCCTGCAAATACTACTTCAGTACCTGCAGACCCAAAATTAAAATTCGAAAAAAGTGTCCTTTTCTATGTCTTGCCGGCTTCAACACAGCTTTCAATCGGTGATGGAATAAATACGCTGTACAGCGATGACTTCTTAGTTCCTCAATTTGGAAAAACCGTTCCGCTGCCCGAAAGTTTATTCAAACAACAACATATCAAAGTACGAATTGACTCTCAAACCGGACGGTTGTTGAGTATTGAATAGCTATTTTTAATCGTATTTGAAAAAGCGTTATCCTGCAAATCAGTTATAACGCTTTTTTTATTTAATATTTCCGTTGAATTATCCACCAAAAACGGTAATATATGCACATGTATTTTTTATATCTGTTCTATTTTTGCATGGTATTACTCATCATAAAATCTAATCGTTATGAAAAAATTTCTACCCCTTTTAGTTTTCTTATTCTTAAACAATATTGCCTCATTAAAAGCTCAAGAACAGTTGCTTGTTGACGAGAATTTTCAGTCATGGACCAATGCTGCTGCAGCTGCAGCAACTTCAACTGTTTCGAAAACAACCTTGATTTCTAATGAATCACTTAGCTACTCATTGTGGGGCATTACTGTTGCCAATTCCGGTTATGTTACTTCTGCTTCCGCAAATCCATTATGTTCCTCAGGCTACTTAAAAATGGCAAAAAATACCGAAATAACATCGGGTACAATGTCAATTGAATTATCTCCGTTAAAATCCATAACTAAAATATGGTTTGTAGAATGTACTTCGGGAAGCAATCGTGGATTTCAGGTTTGGAAAAAGAATGCAACTGATGCCACATGGGTTAGTCTCTACTCTACTGTTGTCGCTACTGCAGCTGGCGTTGCTATAAATTTGCCGGTAAACGACACTAACGTTGCCATTAAATTTACCAATTTATCCCTCGCAAATTATGCATGGCTTACCGATCTTAAAATCTGGGGAAATGTGACTGGTGTTGCCATTCCGGCAACAGTTTTGTCCATTACACCTTCAAATTCTGCAACAATCCCAACTACAGGTGATATTTCTGTAGTATTTTCAGAAAATGTAACCCGTGCAACTTCCAATGATATTACAATAGGTGGAGTTACAATTCCAGAATCGAATATTTCAATTGCAGGAGCAACAGTGACGATTCACTACAGCGGATTGAATACAGATAGTTCGTACGGATTGATAATTCCTGCCGGTGCATTTAAAAATGGTGCAGGAACTCCAACCGGTTCGGCTACAACTGCCACTTACAAAACGCCGGATACCATTATACCAACATTGACCAAACTTTCGATTGGAAATGGCGCTACACTTCCTGTAAACGGATTTATTTCAGTAGTCATGAGTGAACCGTGCCAGGCCGGCACTGCAACCATCAGTATAGGTTCAAAAAATATCACAGCTGCTGTTTCTGGTTCAAACAATAATTTGTTATATATCAATTATAGTGGTCTGGCATTCGATACCGATTACACAGTAACCATTCCTTCAGGAGCAATTACTGATTTATCCGGAAATCCCTATGCCGGAACGTCAGTTACTTTTCATACCGAAGTGGATGCAAAAGGTTCGCAACTATTTAGTTTTACACCCGATGCCACCTCTGTTCCTGCCACCAGCACTGGAACAGTTACACAAACCATAAACGGTTATTCAATTAGTTTTGATGGCGTACTAAGTGCCGGAGCAAGAAGTGCATCGCCTTATACCTATGCGTTTAAAACAAATTTTGTATTGCTACCTACACTTCCTTCGGTTGGTGAACTGACTTTTTATATTCAAAGCGGAGGTGGAACAACCCAGCAGGAATATTACATTCAAAAACTTGCTGCCGACGGCACAACCTGGAATACAATAGAAACATTTATTCTGGGAAATAACGATAAAAATACCATCAAATCGGCGGCGGCACAGTCGTCTGTACCAACAACACTACGTTTGATGTATAATGGAGTTAATCTTTGGTTTTACACAGTAAGTGCTTCTGCTTTTGCACTCAACGGTCCGGTAGATGATGGTTTGGCACCAAGTGTAGTTTCAACTGTACCGGTGGCATCTGCATCCAATGTGGTTATTAATGGAAACATAAAACTCACATACAGCAAAAGTGTGGTTATGGGAAGCGGAAATATTACATTGAATGGTGTAACACTTTCACCGGGCGTTTTGGGTTCGACTGTAACTTTGCCTTATGCAAACCTGAAATATTCTACTTCATATACGCTGAATGTGCCGGCAGGAGCATTTCTCGATTTATTCAGCCGTCCATGTGCTGCTTTTTCACTGGCATTTACAACTGTTGCAAAACCGGCAGTCACGCCAAAAGTATTTAATTTCGTAGTGGCTCAGGATGGTTCAGGAAATGGAACAACCATTCAATCTGCTTTCGATGCAGTGCCGCTGAATAATACTTCTCCATTTTTGATATTTGTAAAGAATGGAACGTACAACGAATATCCATCCCTTGCATTAACAAAAGATAATGTCAGTTTGATTGGCCAGAGCCGTGATGGTGTAGTTATTACCGGAAGTCACTACAGTGGCTTGGGAGCATACACCACTTCTACCTGCCAAACGGTTGAAATTTTATCAGATAATTTGTATTGCGAAAATATCACCATTCAAAATACTGCCGGTCTTAATGCCGGACAAGCAGTAGCATTAAAAGTGTATGGCGACAAAGATGTCTTCAAAAACGTGAAATTATTCGGATATCAGGACACTCATTTGACATCGAATACCGGTGCTGATCGTCAGTATTATTTAAATTGCGATATTCGTGGTTCGGTCGATTTTATTTTCGGCAATGGAGCTTGTTTCTTCGATAATTGCCTGTTATACATGCAAGACCGGAGCACCGGAGATGTTGTTTGTGCACCATCTACTTCAGCCGGAAATACGTATGGTTATGTTTTCAACAATTGTACCATTGATGGTGCAAGTTCTCAGGATGGAATTTATGATATTGGCCGTCCTTGGCAAAACGCTCCCCGTGCGGTTTATCTAAATACAAAAATGAATATTCTGGCTGCTCCGGCTGGTTGGATAAGTATGAGTACCATTCCTGCTTTGTTTGCAGAATATGGAACTGTGAATGCAGCCAATAATCCGGTGAATTTATCAACACGAAACACTACATTTTCGTATGTTGATGGCAGCAGCAATACCATCACAGGCAGCAGCCCGACTGCAATTCTAAGTGCATCTGATGCAGCTAATTACACATTGACAAATGTATTAGGCGGAGCAGATTCGTGGGATGCAACCCTTAAACCACAAACGACTGCCTCGCCGGCAAATTTGACTGTAAGTAATGGAAGTTTAAGTTGGGATGCCGTGGATGGTGCTATTTGTTATTTGGTTGTAAAAAATGGCATTACAAGTTCATTTACAACTACCAATTCGATTACAGCCACAGCTGGAGCGTATGATGTGATTGCCGTTTCCGAGTTTGGCGCATTAAGCGTAAAAAGCAGTTTGAATGTAACAAGTTTAGGAACCGGATTACAGAAATCAACCACCGATAGCAATATTTTTTGTGTGAATAATATAATCAGGATTGGACAAATAGCTGATCTGGTGAAAGTATATAATACTGATGGCCGGTTATTATTGCAGTCAGCCAATACTACAACAGTAGATGTTTCAACAATTCCAAAAGGGGTTTATATTGTAAAAGCCACTCTGAATGGAGCAACAAGTATTGCTAAGATTACAAAATAAAAAACTTCATTCTAATTAATCAGAATCGTTTCTTTACCAACACCCTAAGTCCTTCGGGAATAATTTTGATATGAATTTCCGTTCCTTCTTCGTACGGTTCACCGTCGTAATGAAACGGTCCGGATTCTTCACGAATCAAAGTTAGGTCATCCGATCTTAGAGTTGTCATAAACAAATCTTTGTCGATAGTTTTGGTGAAAAGCTGTAACGCCAGTGTAGGGATAGCAATAATCGGAAAATTACTCATGATTGAAATATCAAGTTTTCCGTCCTGAACGCTGGCTTGAGGAGCTATATAAGCATTATTTCCCCATTGCGAAGCGTTGGCAAAAGTCATCACGAAAGCTTTTGTTGTCAAATCGATATCTTTTCCTATTAGATGATAGCTTTGCGATTTATAGCTAAAATAACCGGTAATGATCTTTTCGAGATAAGCCATAATGCCACGCCTTTTTCCTTTGGCAAACTCGGTACTGACATAGGCATCAAAACCTGTTCCGCATGTGCAGAAAAAGGGTTTTTCGTTTACAATTCCATAATCTATCAATATCGGTTCCGATTGATTCAGTTGTTCGATCGCTTTCCGGCTGTTCATTGGAATTTCCAAATGCCGGGCAAGACCATTTCCGGAACCAATCGGGATAATTCCCAAAATACAATCGGTATGAACCAATGCCCGTGCCACTTCATTTACGGTTCCATCTCCCCCAACAGCAACAATAACTTTATAATTCTTTTCAACAAATTGTTTGGCTAGTTCAGTGGCATGCCCACGGAATTCTGTGAAAACGATCGTGGAATTGTACCTTTTATCATCTAGCTTGCGCTTAATCAAATCGGGAAGATTTTCCTTCCTTCCGGTTCCAGAAATTGGATTGATGATAAACGCGATAGTTGTTTTCATGTTAGGTTGATTGAAAATGGTTTGCGAAATTACGAATAATTTGTTGAAAATTAAAAGTAAATTTTATTTCGTTAAAACAATTCAAGTCATTTCAATGTTGTATATTTGCAAATACTTTCACTTCGCCAACATACAAAATCCTTCAAACTTTCCGAAAATGTCCAAAAAAAGAAAAAGCACCCAAAGTACCAGAATGAATAAAAAAGAATTGGTGCGCAATATCATCAATGTATTCAACGAAAATACCGAAAAAACGTTCAATTACAAGCAAATATCCACATTGTTGAATATTAAATCCGAATCGCAGCGGATTTTCATTAATCAGTTGCTTTATGAATTGCTGGAGGAAGATTTTTTGGTGGAAATTTCACGGGGCAAATTCAAGGTTAACTCGAGGGGAGGTTATATTGAAGGAATTATCGAACGTCACGGCGTAAAAACATTCCTCATACCTGATGATGGAGGAGAATCAGTTTTTATTCCTGAAAGGAAAACAAATCACGCGTTGCTGAATGATAAAGTAAAGGTCTTTTTGTATGCCGGCCGCAAAGGTCAGC
>CAIYTJ010000158.1 GCA_903929065.1 uncultured Bacteroidales bacterium
AGATTCACAAGCCGGATTGGTTTATTCCGATTATTACGAAATCAAGGACGACCAACGATCGAATCATCCGGTGATTGATTATCAGGAAGGCAGTTTGCGGGACGATTTTAAATTCGGATCGGTGCTATTTTACAATGTTGAATGTCTGAAAAAAGCCGTTGCGGAAACTACCGCCAATTACCAGTTTGCCGGACTTTATAATCTTCGCCTGAAAGTTTCGCAACAAGCGGAATTGTTTCATATAAACGAATATTTGTATTCAGAAGTGGAAACCGACACCCGTAAAAGCGGCGAGAAACAATTCGATTATGTAGACCCGCGCAACCGTGCTGTACAGGTGGAAATGGAACTTGCTTGTACCAATCACTTGAAAACAATCGGAGGTTATCTCGCTCCGACATTCAAAAAGATAGCCTTCAACGAAAGTAATTTCCCTGTGGAAGCGACGGTGATTATTCCCATTAAAAACCGCGTAAAAACGGTGGAGGATGCTATCAAATCGGTGCTGATGCAAAAAACATCTTTCACATTCAACCTGATTATTATCGACAATTTCTCCACAGATGGCACTTCGGAACTCATTCAAAAATATGCGAAAACAGATAACCGGGTGATTCATATTATTCCAACTCGTCATGACTTAGGTATTGGCGGCTGCTGGAACGAAGGCGTGCATTCCGAAAAATGCGGAAAATTTGCCGTGCAGTTGGACAGCGACGATGTGTACGAACATGAAAACACGTTGCAAACAATTGTTGAGGCTTTTTACGAACAGAACTGCGCCATGGTGATTGGTTCATACACCATGACTAACTTTGCCATGAAACCCATCCCGCCGGGACTGATTGACCACAAGGAATGGACACCTGAAAACGGCCGCAACAATGCACTCCGCATCAACGGACTCGGTGCGCCACGGGCTTTTTATACCCCGGTCCTGCGCGAGATAAAAGTGCCCAACACCAGTTACGGCGAGGATTACGCGCTCGGACTGCGTATCAGCCGGGAGTACCAAATCGGGCGAATCTACAAATCGCTTTACCTGTGCCGCCGCTGGGACGAAAACTCGGATGCTTCGTTGGATGTGGTGAAAATGAACGCGCATAATCTGTATAAAGATAAGATTCGGACGGTGGAATTGAAAGCGAGAAAAAACTATTGAGCATTGACACTAAACATCCAAAAATCAATAAACATGAAACAAAAGCTATTCCTTTCTATTTTCATTTTTATCAATATAGTTTTCTCACAAGCATTTGCAGAGGATTCAATTAAGTATGATATAAATAAATTCACCACACCTGACATTGTACGAAGACAACTTAATATTGCCGGAGGAGTACTACCCCATGTCTATCAAAATCAACTATTGTTTGATCCATTATTAGATGCAAATTATCAGCAAACCACTGTTACCCGAAAGAAAATAAATACTTTCGATATCACTTTATTTAAATTCATTACTTCCTCTCAATTTTATACTAATCAAAACCATTTTACTTCATGGGGAGGTTCTGTAAGTATTTTTCCAAGTCTAACCATCTCTCCTTTTGCAGGCTTTGGAATTCTGGTTGGAATTAATCTTCTGGGATTCGGCCTGGTTATGCTGGCTCTCGGTGTGATAAGCCAGTATTTGGCTTTGGTTTATGAAGAACAAAAAGGTCGCCCGAGTTACTTGATCATGGATCGCGCAGGG
>CAIYTJ010000159.1 GCA_903929065.1 uncultured Bacteroidales bacterium
ACTAAAAATGAGGTTCTAAATATAGCGGAAATGGGTGTTCGAGTCGAGGGGGGATTAGGAGAGGAGATTTTGTGCCCATTCGAAAAATCTTGTTGCTGGTTTAGTAATTTCGGCAGCATGCAAGTAAGTAGTTCCTCAGTTTCACTGGACAACCCCCTTTTTATCGGCTATTACAATAGCCATCTGTTAACATAAATTAGCCATCACAATCATGGTAGTTCTAAATTGTTTGATTGCAATTGGTATGTTCGAAATTTCAAATACACTCATAATAATTGAAATCCCCAGAATCTCGCACCGATAAATCGAGCTTGCATAAAGCCTTGCTACGCAAGGCTTCATACGCTGGTAGGGGGAGACCCCCTAATAAATACCCCCCTGAATGCAAATGCAAAATGCTCGGCAACCCTGATGTACTCGATTTAGCTTCCGCAGAAATAGCAGTAAAGGGCCGCTTCGCTTAAACCCTTGACTGCTACTTCTGCTCCAGCTATTTGTTGGGTAAGGCTTTTTAAGCCATAAAATATTTGGATTTCAGAGCTATTTCTGTCGATAAATTGACATGAAGCAGCAAGGAAAAATCCGTCAAATATTTCTGGATCATTTTGAGCGATTTTTAGAGGTAGCCAAGAAATCTCAAGAAACACCGCCCACTGTTGAAGAGCCACTATTACCCAATGGCAAGAAAAAACCACGAAAGAAGAAACAACCCAAAAAAATTATCAGAGTACGTCCTGTTCAGCTAGAAAACATTTATAAAATGTTAGCCTGTCGTACCGGGATATTAGGTTACCATTGGTATATTTGTCCGTTAGGATGTGGGTTTGAAATTGCAGTTCCGCATAGCTGTAAGTCTAGGTTTTGTAGTTGCTGTGGGTATATTGCTACCGATAATTGGATTAAAGTCAGATTTAATTATCTGCTCGATTGCCCATACCAACACGTTGTTGTAACTATTCCAGCTGCTTATCGTTGGATGATTAAATTAGATAAAAAGGTAACACTCAATTTCTTTTTACATTGTGCAACGGAGACAATCCAAGAGTGGTCAAAAGACCGAGGATTTACCGTTGGCATTATTAGTTTCTATCATAGCTTTGGGGGCATATACCAATTCCATCCTCATTTCCATTTAATAGTTTCTTGTGGAGGAATTCGTAAAGATGGTTCTTGGCAAGATCTTGGAGGTCAACTTCCTCCGCATGTTATTGTTGAAAAATTCAAGGCAAAATTTGTTAATGGATTTAAAGAACTTTTCAAAACAGAAAAACTTAAAACAACTGCTAATTTAGCCAGAGTCCTTTACCAAATCGACCACCCCTTTGATAACCATTGGCAGTTTCATGTGGAAAGGATAACCCGGTCAAACAAGGCAACAATGGCCTATTGTATACGATATGCTAAAAAGATGATTATTTCGGAAAAGCGAATTTATAGATACGACGGTAAGCAAATATTTTATGTTTGCTCCAAAAAGGTTAACGGGAAAAAGATTAAATTTATTCAGCAAGATGATGCTATTACTTTTATCGACAAGGTAATTCAACATATTCCCGAAAAGCATTTTAAGCTGATTCGCTATTTTGGCTTTTACGCAAATAATATTTATACCAAAAAACTGTATGACCATGTTGCTCGGAAATTTAAGCCATTAGATGATACTGGCGAAAAAGATAGTTGGCGTAATCGTCAGTGGCGCCGGAATCGAAAAGATCCTTTGACCTGCCCCCGCTGTAAATGTGAGTTAGTTTTATCACAAGTCACTTTTCCCAGTTATTATTTGATGTATAATTGGGGTGAATTGTTGGCGGCAAATCATCAAAGATATCAGCAAAGGTTAATAACATGTTTGGATTATTCAGAAAGAAAAAAAAGAATTCAAACTAGGCCAATATCCTTACTATTACCGCTGTCCGACCTGCCGAGACCGATTTCAACCACCTATTAAAGTGAGTGCAAAACAGGAGCGTCTTATTAAAGCTCATTTAGACATAAAATCGGAACTTCCGTTATTTATTGAATGCCATTTCTGTCATAGCAGCTTGATGAAGCCTATTGGCTATGGTGGAAAGCCTTCTGCCAAACTTGATGCTGACGCAGAATCTATTATTTAACCGCTCCTATCGATAGTTTCTCATACATAAGTCGCCAAAAACCTTATTTATCAAGGAAATTTAGTAATTTCCGAACTGATTTTCGTCTTCCAAATTTGGCATCGAGTGAGTATAGCGCAACTTTTCCAAAAAAATAATTGAAATTATTTAAAATCTCGCGCCGATAAGTCGAGCTTGCATAAAGCCTTGCTACGCAAGGCTTCATACGCTGGTAGGGGGAGACCCCCTAATAAATACCCCCCTGAATGCAAAT
>CAIYTJ010000160.1 GCA_903929065.1 uncultured Bacteroidales bacterium
ATCTCTACAAATTGGTGCGGTAGCTCAGTCGGTAGAGCAAAGGACTGAAAATCCTTGTGTCGCCGGTTCGATCCCGGCCCACACCACATAAAAGCCTGATAATCAATGATTTATGTTGATTTTCAGGCTTTTTTATATGTCCGGAAATGAATATAAGTGCATAAAAATGCACCGTAAAAACTACATTTCGTCGACGACTTTTGGGCCTGTTTTCAATTAGTGTTTCAGAGGAATTCTATGCAGTTGTATGCTGTATTTAGCAGCTCCCAAAATGGGGGGTCTAATTCAATTTTACAATTAAATCCTTTAAAATGAGACACACCAGCAATTATGTAGGCTTCAAAGAACTTACCACCAGTTTTATTTTGCGCAGGGGGTACAAGTACAAAAATGGCGAAGTTCCCATTGTAGTAGCCATCCGTTATCAGGGAGTTAAAAAAGAAATTAATACCGGACTATCTGTACTTCCCAAAAATTGGGATAAAAAGGAAGCGTTGGTAAAGGCAAGCGACCGAAAGGGAATGGCTATCAATAAAGAGCTTTCTAAAATTCAGATGGAGATCGAAGAACGGTTTATTACGATGCGAAGGGAAATCGGTGATTTTGAAATTGATGAACTAATTGATTTCTTAAAGGGCAAATCTGCTCCTCAAACCATTGTAGAATATTTAGATCTTAAGTTAGAAGAGTATAAAAGTCGTGTTGGAATCGATCTTGCTCAAACTACTTATTATAAATACCGCCGAACCTCGACTTACTTTAAGGATTTTCTATTGGAAAAGAAATCTCAGACTAACCTAGCAGTCAGTAGAATCGACAAAATGTTGCTAGAGGACTTTTTCAAATACCTACGAAAAGAGAAAGCGAATTCGCATAACTCTTCCTCAGCTTTAATGAAATGCTTAAGCTCCATTTTAGATGATGCAGAAAAAGCAGGAGTTATCAGGTTTAATCCATTTAAAGAAATACAACTTACTAGGAAGCCAGTAAATCGCGAATACCTGACCAAGGATGAAATAATTGCCTTACAAAAATTGGAGGGCCTCACTCCTAGTCAGGAAATTAAAAGGGATCTTTTCCTTTTTGCCTGCTTTACAGGATTAGCTTATGCGGATATCAAGAATTTTCATGCTATGAATATCATAGTTGAACCAGATGGATCAAAACATATTGAGCGTTACCGAAACAAAACTTCGGTTATGAGTTATATCCCATTGATTCAGGTAGCTGAGAATATCTTATTGAAATATTCCCCTACAGACGATTGCCGTGATTTTCAATGGAAGGTTCCTTGTAATCAAAAGCTAAACTCTTCACTCAAGGATATCGCCAAGCATGCTGGTATCCAAAGAAACGTTTTCATGCACCTTGCACGTCACACATTTGCAACTACAGTTACGCTTTCACAAGGAATATCACTAGAGTCGGTAAGTAAGATGCTAGGACATAGCACCTTAAAACATACTCAGATCTATGCGAAGATTGTAAACTCAAAGGTGAAGGGGGAGATGGAGAAGTTAAGGGAGAGTTTTAATTCAGAATTTTTTTGAATAAAAAAAAGATGCGGAAAGGGAGTAGAAGCAAATTTTATAACTATAATAATATTAAAATGAAGTTGCGTATATCTAACCTATTTAGACTTGATATATGCATAGATCCGAGTTTTAAATAAAACAAAATTGTAATATAATTATATTTAATTACGTATATTGTAGAGTTACCTGCAAGCTTAACAGACCCAACAGACAACATCAACAATGACAGAAAAAAACAAAGCATTAGAAAAACTTAGGTTAGAAATAGGTAAAGATATTGCCACTGCTGCTGACATGGCAAAATCCTGTGGCTTATTAGAATTTCTATATTTCATCTATCAACTTCATTGGACAAGACTACTTCATCTATTTCCAAATGCTGAAAATCAAAAACCTGAAATATTAAGTGCATATACAAATACGATAGAAGAGTCTTTAAAATATATTACTTCTCTGACAGCAAAATTTGGACATTGGGGATTTGCTATTCCTAAAGGAGAAAAAATGCCATTTCTAAATATTGAACTGGTTCAAATATTTCTAAAACATGGAAACTTAATAAACTCAAAATATGAAACGGAAACAATGATTCAATTATTTGATGTTGAAGTTTCAGGCGAAAGAAATCAACATTTAAAAATTGATATGTCAAATGTAGAGACTGACCCTAATGTAAAAATATTGTTCAATTATTTTCTTCGGATAGATGATGACAACG
>CAIYTJ010000161.1 GCA_903929065.1 uncultured Bacteroidales bacterium
ATTTAATTGATATTTATTTAATTAAATATATAACAACCGAATAAAAATAAAGTTGGGAAAAGAGATAGAAAAGAATTTTTTAGTTACTGAGCCATTTCGTCGGAAAGGAAATGTTCCAGTTGTTCCGGTTTCAGATTGACCGTAAGTTGTCCGTTCACAGCATAGGAAATGTGACCTGTTTCTTCCGAAACCACGATGGCAATTGCATCCGAATGTTCAGTAATACCCAAAGCAGCCCGATGACGTAAACCCATACGTTTTGGTATGGCCTGATTTTTTGAAACGGGTAAAATGCAGGCAGCAGCTTTCAGTTTTCGATTGGACACGATTAATGCACCATCGTGTAACGGACTGTTTTTAAAGAATATACTTTCAATCAAACGGGAATTGATATTTGCACCAATCTGTTCGCCTGAATGGGAATAAAAATCAAGGTTATTATTTCGAGTCAGAATAATTAACGCTCCGGTTGAGTTTTTTGAGAGGTTTCGGCAAGCCAAAACAATTTGTACCAAATCAAAATCGGTTTTTTCTTTTTCGTTGGAATTACTTCCAAAAAAACGTTTGAATACTTGAAAAATACTGCCTTTCCTTCTAGAACCTAACCTGGAAAAGAAACGCCTGATTTCATCCTGAAAAAGCACAATCATAGCAAAAGCTCCGACACTGATAATCCGGTCAAAAATTCCGCCCAGTAATTCCATTTTAAAAACAAAAGAAACAATAATCCAACATATTATAAAGGCTAATATCCCAAAAAAGATATTCGCTCCACCAGTTCTTTTAAGCAGTTTAAATGTCTGGTAAAGCAAAATTGCTACCAGAAAAATATCTATTATATCTTTAAAACCAATATGAAATCCCATACTTAGTTAACCGTTTTCTTTTAGTTTATTATAAATTGAAATTGTTTGCATTGCTTCTTTCACATCATGAACCCTGAGAATTGAAGCACCACCTGTTAAAGCAAGCATGTTTGCTGCAGTTGTAGCATTTAAAGAATCATCAACATCAATTTTCAGTAAATTATAGAGCATCGATTTCCGTGATAATCCTGCTAGAACCGGAGCTTTAAGTTCTTGAAAATAAGACAACTTATTTAAAAGCTGGTAGTTTTGATTTATACTTTTAGCAAATCCAAATCCCGGATCGACCACCACATCATTAACTCCCAACAAATGCAGCTGTGCCAGTTTTTTTTCCAGAAATCTCAAAACATCTGCAACTACATTATCATATTGTGTATTCAATTGCATAGTTTGGGGTGTTCCCCTTGTATGCATTAAAACATAAGCTACTTTCAAATCGGCAATGGTTTCAAACATCAAATCATCCAACGTTCCGCCTCCGACATCATTTATCATGGCAACATTGTAATTTTGAACAACTTGTCTTGCAACTCCGGAGCGAAATGTATCTACAGAGATTACAACATCTTTAAACTTTTTCAAAACCAATTCCAAAGCATCCGAAACTCTTCTGATTTCTTCATCCTGTGAAATAATTTCAGCATTCGGACGTGTGGAATAACCGCCAATATCAATGATTGAAGCTCCATCAACAACCATTTTCTCTACAGCATTTAAAATTGATTTATCCGTTACAAACCGGTTTCCTTTGTAAAAAGAATCAGGCGTCACATTGACAATTCCCATTACAATCGGAGTTGACAAATCTACCAAAAGACCATTTAAATTTAAATGCAAATAATTAGCGTTCATGACTTTGAAAAACAAACAACAAATCAGCTTGTTAAATGCCTTTTGCAAAAGTAAGAAAATATAGCGACAGAGTCATCAGTTTCTGAAAGTATTGAAAAATTTATTGCAAAGTATACGTTTTTTGCCGAAAATCAGTTATTAAGGTGTAACAATTTTGAGTTTTGTTCAAAAAAAATAGTCTGTGTGACTTTATAAAGGAAAAAAGTACTATTTTTGCAAAGTTGTTTTAAAGGAATTAATATATCAAATACTTCATTATACCTTTTATGAAATTAAAAACCATAGCTAAATCGGCAACTATATGTTTAGCAATAACCATGGTTGCCTGCGTAAGCAAAACAGAAGAATTTTCACGCGTTACCGGCTGGAAATATAATGACAAAAAGGGTACCGGATATGCAGTTAAGGAGGGATACGTTACCAGTG
>CAIYTJ010000162.1 GCA_903929065.1 uncultured Bacteroidales bacterium
AAAACTAACCCCAGTATTAACTATGGCATTGTTGGAAGCTGGCAACATCTCACATATTATTCGTATGTGGGTACAACATTCAACTGAAGGAACATCATTGATCGGTTGGTGTTGTATTAATTTCGCACTTATTCTCTGGTGCAACTTTTACAGGGTTATGACACCCAATGAAAAACTAGCGATCTATTCGTCTCTATTCGGTATCACAGTTAATTTCTGTGCAATATTCTCGATCCTCTATATCCGTTATTGGTAAGAATATTGTTGTAATAACAATCAACATATACAGAATCAAACGGCCAGTAACATAACTAGTCGAAAAATAGAATTCAATAAGTTTTATGTCACAGATAGTACTAATCGACACAGATACACTGCGTTTAATGTTAAAAGAGGCCGTAAATGCAGCACTTCAGCAGGCATTTCCTTATCCTAGCCAAACGGTAACTGAGCCGGGTAAAAAAGTATTCACCCGAAATGAGGTTGCAGAAATTATACAATGCACACCCAACACGGTGACCAAGTTTATCAAACAAGGTAGGCTTGCTGCGAATTGCTTTAATGGACAGTACCGGATTAACGAAAAAGAACTTAACCGCTTTATAGAAAACAAACAGAGATGATACGCATTAATTGGCTTTTACGAAACCCCAAGACGGAAGGAGTAACCAGCATATACTGCACAGTAAGATGGCGTGGAAATACAGCTATCATTCACCCTAGCGAAAGCATCCATACATCAATGTGGGTCAATAAGAATGGCGTTAACAAGCCCAAGTCTGTCGCAGATAATATGCCATTAGTCGGTAGGCTCAACAAGTTTGAAGGCTTGATCCGTGATAGTTATGATGACTTGTTGAAGTCAGCACAAGGTGCAATAACAGGTGAGGCACTAAAGAAAGCTGTTTATGAAAAAGTGTGGCCCACAGCATTAACCCCTGAAATCAAAGAGACTTACATGCCTGTCCTGATAACAGACTTTTTTCAGACCATGATAGATGATTCCAAGAATAAAAAAAGGCTCGGTCAAGATGGGAAGGTCATAACAAAACCCACCATCATTACCTATAATTCTGCCAAGCAACATTTTATCAACTTCCAAAAGAAGCAAAGGAAGCAATACCACCTTAAAGACATCAACCAAAAACTAATAGATAGTTTTGCTGAATACCTGAGTATAGATCTCAACATGGCCTTCAATGGTAGTGGCAAGTATATGAAGACGTTTAGGACGATGATGAATTATGCCTGCCAAAAGAAAATATTACCAACGACAATAGCAGCAGATGTAAAGGTAAAGGTGACGAAAGAAACGCCTGATAACATCTACCTGACCGAGAAAGATATTGAAGACCTGATGCAGCTTAACAACTTTGACACTCCGCTATATGAGACAGTGCGGGATCTGTTCGTGATTGGTTGCATGACAGGGTTAAGGTTCAGCGACTATTCTAACCTTACACCTCAAAGGATTAACAATGGATTCATTCAACTGACTCAGCAAAAGACACAGGCAAGAGTAACCATACCCATACACCCGCTAGTTAATGCTATACTGGAAAAATACCCGGCAGGATTACCCAAATGTCCTCCCAATCAGGTATTCAATAGGTATCTGAAAGATATTGGGAAAATGCTGCCACAGTTAAATGAACCGTTTGAGAAGGTATTAACAAGAGCAGGAAAGCCTGATATTCAGGTATATCCCAAGTATGAGCTGCTACAATCGCACACAGCTAGGCGTTCATTCTGTACTAATGAATATCTAAATGGTACACCCACTATAACCATTATGGCGATATCAGGTCATAAGTCTGAAAAAGCGTTTATGGCTTACATCAAAGCGGACACTTTGCAACATGCTATTTTGATGATGAAAAGCTGGCAAGAACGTAAGAAAAAGAAGGATAGTGACTCAGAAGGAGAAGGAGTTGCGGCATAGTACTGAAACCAATGAATAAGATTAATAACATAAAAAACAAACACAATGAGTAAAAATGGAAGAATCATCAAACAAATTAGTCCGATTGGCGATACAAGAATGAGTTGTGCAAACTGCTATTCAATTGCAAAGTGGTCAGGAAAGGTAATTGTTGAATGTTGCCCTATTTGCGGGTCAACAAATCCTGCTTTAACAAGAATGCGTCACTGGGTAAATAACAAACCTGATTATTCAGAAAACCTATTAGAAAAGAGAGCTTAATGAACCTTAAAAGCCAGACGAACTAATGTCTGGCTTTTTTATTTATGTAAATAATGAAAGAATGAATATGAAAACCGCCACAAAAACCGCCACAAATGATATTGAAAAAAAAGAAACCCTTACTAGGTAAGGGTTTCAAGAGCATTGCTGCGGACTGGACGGGACTCGAACCCGCGACCTCCGCCGTGACAGGGCGGCATTCTAACCAGCTGAACTACCACACCGTGGTTCGACTATTTCATCGATTTTTTTGGGAGTGCAAAGGTAACACAACTTTTTAATTTTCAAATAAACCCTTCAAATTTAATTTCGTTTGTAAATTTGTAGTCCACAAAAACATTTTGTTATGACCTATTTAGAGTTTGAAAAGCCGATAGAAGAACTATATAAACAGATTGAAAAGACCAATGAAATAGCCGATAAAACCAAAGTGGATATGAGTTCTACGGTGAAAGAGTTGGAACAAAAAATTGTGGCGCTACGAAAAAAAATCTACGCCGAATTAACACCGTGGCAACGTGTGCAATTGAGTCGGCATCCTGAAAGACCATACACACTTTACTATATCGAGCAAATTTGTGAATCATTTAT
>CAIYTJ010000163.1 GCA_903929065.1 uncultured Bacteroidales bacterium
ATATTCTTCAATCTGTTTTATCACGCTCTCTGAAACTGTATTTTTCTGTAGTTCACAATTAGTCAGCATTATTGCTTTAAACATATTTCTAAATTCAGTTTCTTCGTCAGACATTTTGTTGCTGCTTTTCGCTTTAATAATTAACTCATAATGTTTAATTATTCTCAAAGAATAATCATGCATATTGTCTTTTCTAAGACATATTGTTCTCAAAAAATCTTCGAGTATGATTTGCATATCATCATCGTCTATTTCTGTGTTGAAATATTCTTTGATAGAACTCACACTTATCATTTGCGATTTTACTTTTTTAGACTTTTTGTCTTGCTTTGAAGAATATAAATATCTTGCAAGCATATATTTATATGCATCTTCTTTACTCTTCACTTTTTTAATTTCGATTACTTTCTTGAGTAATTCTTCTTTTGTTTCTTTCATCTTTTTTATTTTTAAAATGTTATTAATTTGTTGTATTTATATCGTCTTATTACTTTCATAGTTTAGTTTGAATAATTCTTTTGTTTTAATTGTATAGTTTCATTGTATCGAAAAGTTGATCTTTTTAACGTTATTTTCTGCAAATATTTTTTATTATTTTATATAATGCTATATATCAATCTGTTGCGACAATTTCATTGTCAATGAAAAACTTTCTAATTCAACTATAGATTTACTTTTGAAAAGTTTGTTTGTTGATACCTATTTGATGAAAATAATTATTAAGTAATTTAGTCGCTTTGCTATTAGCGATATCAATTCAATTTCACTTTTCAAACTCTCTTCAATATCTTCTATAGTTTTTGATGAAAGAAGTTTAACCTTTAACACTATTATTTTGAAAATTATTTAATAAATATGGTAAGGGATTGATAATATGACAATTATGGATTAGCTAAATGCTTGAGCGGATAGAAAAAAAAGTTGAGTAAGATTCTTACTCATCTTTTTTCCGGAAAGGAAACTCTGATTAAAAATTGGAATGTTGAATGTCGAACTTTGTAAAGAAGTGAGGTGGGAATCAAATAGAAAATAGGGTATTCTTATTTGATTGTATTGAAAATCCAAGAATCAAAAAAACTGGAAAAAACAGACTGTTATTTTCAATTTGTGTCAGCAAATCAGTTAGAAATGCTTGAATAACATTCAATTCTATTCAAAATTTTATTCAAATCACTATAGTTTGTATCTATTCTTAAATGTAAAAAGTTTGACTGTAAAGAACGGTCAAACTTTTCATGCAACATCTTAGAGTGTGTATCTATCAATTTTATTAAAACGCTGATTTGTCACAATATTTTTAAAATACCACTATTTTCATAAAGGAAGATTGTCAGATGATTCTCATTTCAATAGATTAAAGTATCATTCAAAGTATAAACATTTAGCTTGTCAATTATTTGATTTGGAAATGAGATAGTTACATACCTGTTCTACTATCTGCGACTAAAAATAAACCTTTGTTTTATTACAAATAAGCAATAATTATACCCTTGTTTTATTACAAATAATTAAAGATTAAACCCTCGTCTTAAAATCTTAATAATATCCTCGAATAAAAAAACACCATTTTTATTCATCTACTGTATTCAAATAAAGACTGTATTCAAATAAATCTTAGAACATATTTGAACACTATATAATATTGTACTGAAAAATTTCAAAGACTTTTTTGGTACGTTCAATATTCCTCCGTAATTTAGCCTAAAAAGACAAATTATGAAAACTGCGGTTATATATTCACGTGTCAGTTCCACTTCTGACAGACAATCTACCGAACGTCAGGTTTCAGATTTAAAATCTTATGCTGACAAGAATGACTTCAAAGTTTGTAAAGTTTATGAAGAAAAAATAAGCGGTGCTAAGAAGAATGAAGAAAGAACTATTCTTATGGAATGTATCGATTTTTGTATTTCCAATAAGATTGATACGTTTCTTACATCAGAACTTTCAAGAATTGGCCGTAGTACATTGCAGGTTTTAAAAACGCTAGATATACTTCATTCCAACAAAATCAATGTTTATGTTCAAAATCTCGGATTGAACACCTTAAACGAAAACAAGGAAATCAATCCACTGGCTAGTATTATAATCACTGTATTGGCGGAAATGTCATCAATTGAAAGGTCAAACATTCAGTATCGTCTAAACTCTGGCAGACAAAACTTTATTGAAAAAGGTGGGCGACTTGGAAGAAAAGTTGGAACGACAAAGACAAGTGAACAAATGAAAGATGAATATAGGGATGTAATTTCATTTTTAAAACGGGGTTATTCAGTCAGAAATACAGCCAAATTATCAAATAATAGTGTAAGTACGGTTCAACGAGTGAAAAAGTCATTTTTGTATTATTGAAAATCTTAGATTAAAATTAAAACTAAAACGCCGTTCTATCCATTCATCAAATCTATTTAACAATCAGCAAAGTGTTACTTTTACTCTTGATTAAATGTATTACTAATAATATTTTCTGTATGTATATTTAGAAGGTTTATTTTGAAAAATATGATTGTGTATTTTTATATTACGCCAGGTTTCATATAATACAGGAATATTCAGTTTTGGGACTAAACCATAATTTTCTAATTGTTTTTTGTTTTTAGATTCCTCCAAATCATTGAATAATTTTATTTGAGGATTAATAATGATTGCAGTTAAGGATAGCTTCTTATTTTTACGTCATATATCTGATAAATCGTATACCTTATATTTATGAAAATATACCATGTTATAACCTTTTTAGTCGTATTTTTTTTGTGCTTAATCCAAAATATGAATAGTCAGGAAAAGGCAAATAAACTTTCTTTAGTTAAGGGAAAAGAATCTTTTATAGGATCACAAAAATTATATTATGGAGCTGCCTATTACCCGGAAGTCTGGCCAGAGGCTGAAATAGATAAGGATATTATCCGGATGAGGGATTTGAAAATGAACGTAATGCGAATAGGTGAATTTTCATGGAGCAGGATGGAACCAACTGAAGGGAATTATGATTTTAAATGGCTTCATGCGATTATTGAGAAATTACATAAAAACGGCATTGATGTAATTCTTGGTACTCCAACGGCAACCCCACCTGTTTGGTTGGCTGAAAAGCATCCTGAAATTTTTCAAATCAATGAACAGGGAATCCAATTGTCACATGGTGCAAGAAGAAATTGCAGTTATTCAAGTAAAATATATCGTGAATACTGTGAGAAAATTTGCTCTAAAATGGCACAGGAATTTGGCAATGAACCCGGTTTAATTGGCTGGCAAACTGATAATGAATTTTCACTTGCACCTGATTATAGTCAGGAAACCCGCCAAATCTGGATTGACTGGTTGAAAAATCGATACAAGTCCATAGAAAATTTGAATCATTTGTGGTGTACTGATTTATGGAGTCAAACCTACCAGAAATTTGAACAAATTCAAATGCCTACATCATTTGTAAATAATCATCCATCTTTGAAACTTGCATGGACACGTTTTACCAATGATATGATTGTTCAGTTTCAGGATATTCAGATTAATGCAATTCGGAAATTTTCCAAACTTCCCATTACACACGATGGAATGCCCGGACAGCCGGTTGATTACGAAAAACTGTTTAAGAATCTCGATTTTGCTGCAATAAATAATTACCACAGTTTTGAAGCATACGATCTGATTCAAAGTAACTATGATCGGTTACGGGGGTTTCAGAAGGGTTTTCACTGGCTATTTGAGACTGCTCCAAATTATTCCGGCGGAGGCCAGACATGGTATTTGCATCAAATTCCGGGAAGCATGAAAGCGGCTTTGTGGATGAATTATGCTTCCGGTGGACAGGGTGCAATGTTTTGGCTTTGGCGACAACACCGGTCTGGACAAGAAATGACGCACGGTTCAATTCTTTCTGCCTGGGGTGAAGAAACTGCAAATTATCAGGAGATCAAAGAATTAGGACAAGAACTCCAAAAATCATCCTCTTTTTTAATGAATAATCCGGTCTCAAAAGCTGATGTTGCCATTTTATATAGCCATGACTCTCAAAATGGTTTGCAAATTGAAGAATATGCCAATGGGATTAAATATTACAAAGACTGGACATATCGGTTTTACCGAGCTGCTGCCGATGCTTATTTAATCAGGGATGTGATTTATCCTTCAGCCGATTTGAGTCAATATAAAATGCTGTTTATTCCATTATTGCCGATTATTTCTGAAGAATTCAATATCCGGCTTAAACATTGGGTTGAACAAGGCGGAACATTAATTTTAGGACCAATGTCGGGTTACAGAGATGAAGAATGGAGTCAGCATGTTAATCACTTTATGGGAAATGCTGAAGATTGGATGGGAATTTACACAAAATCGGTTATTCCAATTGGTACAACTCGCCGAGCTGAAGAAATTCCGTTTATGCTCAACTTTAATCCAAACCTGGACATTCAAAAATCCGAAGCTTCACTCTGGAGTTTGTCTTTATGGTCACCGAATGGTAAAACGCTTGCAAATTATGAAGGAGGAGCTCATAACAACAAACCGGCAATAATTGAGAATTCTGTTGGAAAAGGTAAGGTAGTGGTTTTAGGAACCGATCCGGGCAAACCTGCCTTAAAGAAATTGCTTTTAAAATATGCTTCAGAAACCGGTATATTGCCATTGGCTAGGGGAGATGAAAGTGTTGTGGTGGTTCCACGAAAAGGAAATGAGCAGGGATTTGTAATAGTGAATCTTACAAAATATCCACGAAAAATAACGTTGAATTCAGGCTCGAAAAACTTTGAAAATATACTTACGGGTGAAAAAGTAATTTCACCGGATTTGAGTTTAAAACCATTTGAAGTTTTGGTTTTAAAAACAAACAAGTGATTTCTTTGAGTTTCTTAATTTCGTAAGATTTTTTAAATTTTTTTACAGCCAATTAAATATTATGTGTTATAAAATTTCTCGTATCTGCTTTTCGTTTAAATTCGTACTTGTATTATCCCTAACTTCATTCACATCATTTATTTTAGCCGGAAATTCAGTTATGAAAATTGAATTAAATACCGGTTGGCAAATGAAATGTACCGCTGAAACAAATTGGAATAAAGCAGTTGTTCCGGGTTGTGTTCACAGTGATTTATTCCGGAATAAACTCATTCCTGATCCGTATTATCGAACCAACGAGAAAGATTTGCAATGGATTGATAAAAAGGACTGGGAATATAGAACCACATTCCTTGTTTCGGATGAAATATTTATGAAAGAACATTTTGAGCTCGTTTTCAAGGGATTGGATACCTTCGCGGATGTTTATTTGAATAACCAGAAAGTACTTTCTACAGATAATATGTTTCGGGAATGGTCGGTAGATGTAAAAAAGATTATTACAAAAGGCGAGAATAAATTGCAAATTGTTTTTCATTCTCCCATCAAAATTGGATTTGAGTTATTGAAACAAAATACTGACTATAATCTTCAGGCAAACAACGATCAAACTATTAATGGTGGTTTACAAAAAGACGAAATAATAAGTCCGTTTGTACGAAAAGCACCGTATCATTTTGGTTGGGATTGGGGACCACGGTTTGTTACTTCAGGTATATGGCGTCCGGTATTTATAAACGCATGGAATGACTATAAGATTACAGATTTATTTATTCTGCAACAGTCGCTTACAGATAATTTAGCAGTTTTGAATGCACAAGTTGAGATTAATTCTGACAAAAATCAACAGGTTGAAATTGAAGTTTCCAGTGAAAATACTCAATCGGTAAAACGAGAAATAAAATTAAAAAAAGGAGTAAATCAAATCAGCATTCCACTCGAAATTAAAAATCCAACACGTTGGTGGACAAATGGTTTGGGTAAACCATTCTTATACAAAATTACTACAAAAGTAAAATCCAACCAATCAGTTGATAGTCAAAGTCGTGAAATTGGACTTCGTACGCTGAAACTAATTCAAAAACCTGACAGTCTGGGTCATAGTTTCTATTTTGAACTGAACGGAATACCCGTTTTTGCAAAAGGAGAAAATCATATTCCTAATGATATGTTTTCAGATAGAATGACCCATGAAGTTTATGATTGGGAAATTGGGACTGCCATCAAATCAAATATTAATATGCTTCGGGTTTGGGGAGGAGGGATTTACGAAGATGATTATTTTTATCAATTGTGTGACCGGAATGGAATTTTAATCTGGCAAGATTTTATGTTTGCATGTGCCATTTACCCGGGCAATGAGGCATTTTTAAATTCCATAACCAAAGAAGCAAATTATCAGGTAAAACGGCTTAGAAATCATCCGTCGATGGCTCTTTGGTGTGGAAATAATGAAATTGACCAGGGCTTGCAAAAATATTATCCAAAAGGAGGTTGGGGTTGGAAACAGCTTTATAGCGACGAACAAAAAGATAAATTATTTCATACTTACGATACCATTTTTACGCGGATTTTGCCCGATGTTGTTCAACTTTTATCTCCGCAAACTCCCTATTGGCATTCCTCTCCGGCGAGTATTCTGCCTAAGGAACATTCAACGGATACAAATAAAGATGGTGATGTTCATTATTGGGGAGTTTGGTGGGCAAAACATCCTTTCGAAAAGTTTGCTGATAATATTGGTCGTTTTATGAGCGAATACGGATTTCAGTCATTTCCGGAATTGGAAACGGTAAAAAAATACTCATTACCTGAAGATTATGATATTGAATCGGATGTTATGCGTCATCACCAACGAAGTGCCATCGGGAATAAAACAATTAAAAAATACATGGATATGTATTATCGAAAACCGGTTGACTTCGAGAAATTCCTTTATGTAGGTCAGGTATTACAGGCTTATGGAATCCGGTTTGCTATTGAATCCCATCGGCGTGCAATGCCTTTCAATATGGGTTCGCTTGTATGGCAAATAAACGATTGCTGGCCGGTTGCTTCCTGGTCAAGTTGCGATTATTTTCACCGTTGGAAAGC
>CAIYTJ010000164.1 GCA_903929065.1 uncultured Bacteroidales bacterium
AATGAAACATTCAATCCTGCTGTTAACATTGTTGGAATAGGATACCCATAAGATGGACTTTCAGGATCAATTCCAGTGAAAGATTTACTCTTGATAGTGAGAAGGTTTTGTCCACTAACATACAAGTGTAAATTACTTACATAGAATTTTTTGGTAATACTTTTAGGAATTGTGTAACCCAATTGTAAATTACGTAATTTCATGTAAGCTCCGTTTTCAATATAGTAAGTAGAAAAACGTCCCTCACCGTTAGCATCCGAACTTGTCAAAGCAGGAATGGTCGAGCTAGTATTAGTTGGTGACCATGCGTTCAGCAATCTTGTTCCTTTGTTTGAGTTGTTTTCGCGAACTGACCAGAAATCGGTGCTATATTTGACTACATTTTCAACACTTTGATTGCCTACACCCTGGAAGAATACTGTCAGGTCAAAGCCTTTATATTCAAAATTAAAATTTAATCCATAAGTGAAACTTGGAGTTGGATCCAATATCCAGGTCTGGTCTTTTGTGTCAATTACACCATCTCCATTTAAATCTTTGAATCTCATTCTTCCCAATCCTTTACCGGTTTGAACCGCCGAATTGTCAACCAGATCTTGTGTTGTGAATAAACCATCAGCAACATAACCATATCTGGAACCCCATGCATGACCTAGGATATTGTCTCCTAAACCATTTCCACCATAAGTATTTACAACAGCATCTGGCAAAGCAGTAATTTTATTTCTGTATGTTGCTATATTTCCGGTTATGTCAAATTTTAAATCTGAACCTATTT
Organism: uncultured Bacteroidales bacterium; assembly: GCA_903929065.1. GTDB lineage: Bacteria > Bacteroidota > Bacteroidia > Bacteroidales > Paludibacteraceae > Paludibacter. Next base: position 779 of record CAIYTJ010000164.1, read on the forward strand.
TACCTCTATAGCCCAATAACATTTCAAAACCGGTATTATTCATGCTTGCACCATTCAACCATTGATTACCACCTTCTCCAACTACTGCAATATAAGCAGGTTGTACAAGAATATCTTTCGTATCTTTTATGAAGTAGTCTGCTGAACCGTACAATTGTTGGTCAAAGAATCCAAAGTCCAAACCAATATTCGTTTGAGTCGTAGTTTCCCATTTTAAATTATCATTTCCGGATTGAGTTTTTTGATAACCTGAAGGAAGTGTTCCTGATTTAGCTCCCGAAAGTGAATAGGCAGTTCCATCCGGACTTCTCCAGGTTGGATCTCCACCACTGTAATTGGTAACATAAAGTGTTTGAGTTGCATTATTTGCAATTTCCTGATTACCTGTTTGTCCCCAGCTGGCTCTTAATTTAAGGTCTGAAACGGATTGTACATTATCTTTAATAAAGTTTTCCTGACTAATTCTCCAACCCAATGTGGCTGATGGAAAAGTGGCAAATTGATTGTTCTTACCAAAACGGGAAGAACCATCATAACGTAAAGTTGCAGAAGCCAAATATTTGTCTGCATAAACATAGTTTACTTTTCCAAAATATGATAACAAAGTATTTGAAGAGGCAGCTCCACCGTTACCTTTAGCTCCTGTACCGGCATCTAAATACATATAATCAGGGGTCTGAATCTCAAAATTTTGACCTGTTGCATAAAAACTTTCATCTCCGTGATACACCATTTCTGTTCCTAAAAGCACATCCAAAGCATGTTTCCCTTTGTTCAACTGATAATTTAACGTATTACTCCACACCCAGTTCGATGATGATCCTTGATAATTCATTAATGTATTGGTAGTATTACTCAAATATCCTGATTGATATGTGTATTGCATGTTTCTGAAATTAGTGCTGATATAATCCACACCGAAATTTGTTTTCAAGTGTAAATTCTTAACAATTTCCAGATCAGCAAATAAATTACCAAACGCTCTCATGTTTATCACGTTATTTTGCTTATTGTTTTCAAGTAGTCTTACCGGATTCTGACGGTCATTCATACCTCCTACAGGTCCACCCCAACCAATTCCATCAACGGTATGAATTGGAATAATTGGTAATGCTTGCAGTGCAGGATCCAAAACATTGTTATCAACTTGAGATGATCTGCTCACAGCCAAATTTTCACCGATAAGCAATTTGTTGTTTATCAATTTATAATCAGTGTTTACACGGAATGAGCCACGTTCAAAATTTGTTGTTTTAATTATACCATCATTTTTAGTATAATCAACTGTTACTAAAGAATGTCCTTTTTCTGAACCATTAGTCAATGTAACATTATAATTACTGGATGCTCCTACTTGTGAAACTGCATTAAACCAATCGGTATTAGCCGTTTTTAGTGTTTTTGCTGCATCCAAATAATCCGGTAAAATTATTTTATTTAATACCGGTACACCATTTGCATTTTTCGCCCAATCAAACTGATACGAAATTGAATTTGCATTTGGATCTAAGCCATCGTTTACTTTTGCTTGCCAAAATGCTTGTCCATATTGTTGAGTGTTTAATACACTCAATTTTGAGCTATAAAATGAATAAGTGGTACGCGCATTAGCAGTTACTTGCAATACTCCATTTTTTGCTTTTTTTGTTGTAATAACAATTACACCATTAGCAGCTCTGGAACCATAAATAGTTGCAGAAGCTGCATCTTTCAATACCTGAATTGATTCGATATCATTTGGATTAAGCAGGTTCATGCCCTCTTTAGTTGGTACACCATCAATTATATATAATGGATCATTATTATTTATGGTACCAATACCTCTTAAGCGAACTGTAGTTCCGGCACCACTTGGAGAGCCATCACCTGTTACAACCATACCGGGAACTTTACCCTGTAAAGATTGCATTGCGTTAGCATTGTTCACTTTTTTCATGTCGTCAACATTTACTACAGTTACAGCACCTGTAATGTCTGCTTTTTTCTCAGTCGAGTATCCGGTAACAACAACTTCATCTATTATTTTTGAATCCGGAGATAAAATTATATTCAAAACTGAATTTACACCCGGTATTAATTCTTCTTTTTTCATTCCAATCATCGAAAAGACCAATACTGCGTCTTTTGTTGGAACTGAAATTGAATATTTGCCATCATTATCAGTAGTAGTTCCGGTTGTTGTTCCTTTCACCATTACTGTTACACCTATTAGTTTTTCTCCATTTTCTGAAGAAGACACAACGCCTGAAATTGTTTTTGTTTGAGCCATTAATGCAAAACTAAAACTGCAAAAAAGAGCTAAACTCCACAATTTTCGCAAAACATTGTTTTGAAATTTGCTTTTGTCATTCATAATTTTTTAGATTTAATAAATACCAATTTAACTTTGTTTTTAATTTTTGATAAATACAATTTGTATTCTTCTTTAAGGGTTAAATTTCATCAATAAAGATACAATAAAAATAAGTAGTAATTTTTCATGCACATTAAATTTAAAATGTTAGTAATATATTTTATTTATATTCTGTTGACTTGTACTTTCCTTTTTGGATATAATTGAATACAAAATCACGTTGCAAAAATAGAGGCATTAAATAACAATAACTGTCAAAATTGTTGCATCATCGTACAATTTTGATACAAGTTTTAGTCCTGTATTTAGCATTTTTGCAATCGTTTGATGTTTAAGATGCTGAAATTCATCGCAGATTTGATAGAAATAAGAATTTAATCGCTGGCGTTAACAATAAAATTCTATTGTAGTTATTTCTAAAGAAATAGAAGTAAACTAAATACAAAACAGCCCAACTTAAACTAAATTAAGCTGGGCTGTTTCCTATCTAATCTTCTGTATTTTATATCTGGTTGAAATTTCGCTTTTATTGTTTAGTTGTGTATATTTTTTTCTACCAATACTTATCCTTCAATCCCGGTTTTTCAGCCCTTGCTAAAATGCCATTTCATCGTGTGCTGACTAAAAATAATATTTTCCAAAAGAAAGATTCGTGCAGCAGCGAGGTGATTAATACCTTGCATACTTTCTATATTGCTTAATCTCACGTTTCATTCTTCTTTCAAGATAGCGGTTACATCCAGCCAGTTCTGCCAAAATAAGTTCGGCTTCTACCAGATAGTTTTTTTTTCTTTCTTTAGTCCACGAAAATGGGGGATATTGCAAGTTGGTAATTCTGTCGGCCAGCTTCACCGCCTTTATTTCTGCCGGAAGTTCTTTCAACCTGTTCAGGCAATCTTTCATTTGAATTTCCCTCGACAGGTATTTATCTTTTGTAAGTGCCTGCACCCCGACAGATACCCGTTTGCTGAACTCTACTTCTAATTCAATAGCACTGGTATAAGTGTCTTCCAGTAAATCATGCAGCAATGCCACCTGAACTGCTAAAATGGTATCAAATCCTTTGGTTTTTGAACCTGCAATCAATATCTCCATAGCCACATTACTCAGGTGTACACTATAAGGTATGATACTATCCGGCAATGTTTGACCTCTTCGGGCATGTTTCTCAGCTGCAAAACTGATAGCTCTTTGATAAACTTTCTGTAATTCCATATTCTTATTCAAGATTTATTCTCCATATTCCACCTCCGGCTCAGCAGCCATCAGCATTTCATTATCTGCACTTTCTAAAGCCCCCTTCAGGGGGTTGGGGGTCCCCCACACTTTCCCAATCCTGTCTTTTATCTTCTGCTCAAAGATTCCGATCAGTTCCTTATTGGCATTTACCAAGGATTGCTCTTTTTCTATACGAGTAACTATTTGGCGTTGAATGTCAATATTTGGTAAGGGTATTAAAGTTTTAGAAATAAAATCTCGTGGAACTCTTTGAAGACCTCCAGTTCCAGTCATATTCAATTTTCCATTAACTCTAAAACTTTCTGTTATTACATTCAAGTATATCCAGGTAGAAAGTATTTTATTGTTTGGTCTAAACACGTAATACTCACTTGATCCAAAGCCAATTCCATTAGCTAATCCTTTTGCAATACCTGCTTTACCATTTTCAAAGCAAGGAGTAACTTTTGCTAATAGTACATCGTCTTCCTTAAAGTAAGTATACATTTTTATTACTTCTCCTAAAGGTTTTGTTTGAATAGGCTTAAAATCAATTTGATTTTCTTTTAAGTCTGCCATAGGTACAAATGAGACCTCTAAATCTTCAAATAATGAATTTAATTCCGATTTTTTAGGATTGATTTCACAAGCTTCTCCCAACTCCACCATTTCCCATTCCGGATCAATATCAATTTTAGGTTTGTAGGTTGAAACTACCATTTTAGCCCCATCTATAATTTTTTGATAACCTTCTATTTCGGCTACTATTTCTTCCTGAATGGAGAGAGGAGGAAGGGGAATTTCTAGTTCTTTCAAGACTTTGACTGAAGCAACATTTTGAATTGCAACACCCATTACGGTTTTATTTAAAGCGTATTGAAAAGATTCACTTTCCATTAGTAGTTTTAAATATTTTGGAAGTATACTCTTCGAAGCAGTTAGCTTTAGTAGAGCTTGATTTATAATGCCTTTAGGAGCCTCATTCGGGACAATTGACACTTTCCCCATAGTACCAGAACAACTCATGAGAATATCATTTGGTTGTACTTCAAACCCTTTCATTTCTTTGAATTTGTTTTCTGAAATAAAGTACCTGAAATCTTGAAACTGATTATAAATTGCATGCGATTGCTCATAGACCGCATAACCACTTTCTACAAATATTTCCTTCTTTAGGCTTCCTCCAAAAGGACCCCTTTTAAAATCACATATTTTACCTAATTTTTGATATGTAGAATTATCAAAGTTTTTTTCTGATATTTTATAGCCTTCACCATTCAAATTATAGTCCCCCTTTTCTGCAATCACAGACTTCTGCACGGTATGCGCAATTTCAGATTCGCTAAATGTGCCGTCTTTGAATTGGTTGAGTATTTCAATGGCATCGTTGAGCTGTCCGCCTTTTACGGCGTTACGTTGTGCACCAAGTCCATACCCATCGTTAGCTACTTTTACAAACAGGACGGTATCGTTGGTTTTTGCAAGTTCTTTATCCATCAGCAGAATGGATGTTTTCACTCCACTGTAAGGATTAAAAACACCTGCGGGTAGACTTATCACGGCGTAAAGGTAATTATCCACCAGCATTTTGCGCAAGTCTTTGTAGGCTGTTCCGCTCTGGAAGATCACGCCTTCGGGAACAATGATACCGGCACGTCCTTTGGGGTTAAGGTGTTCGGCAATATAATCCACAAACAATACTTCGCTGCGGTTACTGCTAATTGAGAATTTCTTATGCGGACGAATACCCCCTTTCGGACTCATAAAGGGTGGATTAGCCAGGATTACGTCGAAGTTTTCGTTCCAGCGTTCCTCGCTGCTCAGGGTGTCGTATTCCCAA
>CAIYTJ010000165.1 GCA_903929065.1 uncultured Bacteroidales bacterium
GGTACTGCCAGTACAACTATTACCATAAATTTAGGTGCTACTGCTACTTTACTTAAAGCTTTTGCAACTCCAATTGCAAATAGTAAAACATGTACGGTAAATGTAAACGGAACATTAAATGGAGGAACTTCATGTACACCTTATAGTTATTCAGGAGGTACCACTCCTAATGATAACGGAGGAACTGTAATTTTTAATGTAAATGGTACACTTACAACGCAAAATTTGAATGTTTCACCTGCAGTAACAGCTGGAACATCAGGAATTGGTGGAACAATTAGTGCACCTGCAACAATCAACGTAGGAATTGGAGGAACATTAACTGTAACTGGAACTGCGGACTTTTCAAACACAAGTTTGTTAGGTTTTATTGGTGGTAGTGGAACCTTTAATTTAAGTTCTGGTGGTACGATTAGTTTGGCTCATACATCTGGATTAGAACCTGTTGCCGGTCCAATACGAACCACAAACCGTAATTTTAATACCGGTGCCAATTATTCGTTTGTTGGTTCTGTTGCACAAGTTACCGGAAGTAATTATCCATCCACAGTAAACAACTTAACTATAAATAATGCAGCAGGCGTAACATTAAGTGGTTCAGCAACTGTAAATGGTAATATCGTATTGACTTCAGGTTTACTTAATCCATCCACATATACGCTTACATCCGTTGGAAGTGTTAATGGCGCATCTGCAACTTCTTATGTAAACGGTGCATTGACAATAGTTTTTGCTGCTATCGGTTCAAAAACTTTTGCTGTAGGTAAAGGTGGTAACTATCGTCCGGTAACCATTAATGCAACTTTTTTGGATGTAACTCCAAGTACTTTCACTGTTGATCAAACTGAAAGTGCTTTTTCAGGTACACTACCTGCACATACAATTTCTATGTTGGCACGTAACTGGTCAGTTGCTCAATCAGGTTCTACAGCTTATATTTTTGATTTAACGTTGGCTGACGCAGGATTTACACCAACAGGTACTCCTAAAATATTACAAAACAATGCCGGTACGATTATTTCATATAGTACTACATACACATATACTGCTTCAGGCATTTCAAGTGCGGGTAGTTTTGGATTGGGTGATTTCGTTGCTTTAACTCCACAAGCTCCAACAATTGGAACAGCTACCGCAGGAAATGCTCAGGCTTCAGTAACCTTTACTGCACCTTTGAATGATGGCGGGTCTTCAATTATTGATTATACAGTAATACCTTACATTGGAGCAGTAGCAGGAACATCTGTAACCGGAACTTCAAGTCCGTTAACAGTAACTGGTCTGACCAACGGAACATCTTATACCTTTACCGTTACAGCCCGTAACAGTGTGGGAAGTAGTTCGGCAAGTTCAGCATCTAATTCAACAACTCCTTTAGCACCACAAACAACTATCACAGATACCCAATCCGCCACCGGACTATCGCTGAATTCTTCCAGCGTTGTTACAATTGCTTCGGGAGGATTATTAAACATTGATCAGAATACTTCAACAAGCAGTATTACGGTTCAACCGGGTGGTAAGCTAACATTATCCGATGGAAAAACACTGACTTCAACAGTTACTCTTCAAAACTCAACAAGCGCTTCTGCCTCTTTTGTTGACAGTAATGTGAGTGATACTCCTCCGGTTGTTGCGGCCACCGTGAATCAGGATATTGCGGCAACGGATAGAAACTGGTATGTATCCGTTCCGGTTTCAGGGAAAACAACCACGGCTCTTACTTTTGGAGCATCGATTGTTCAAAGAGATGAACCTAATGCAGGCTGGTTGACTTTGAACAGTGGTGATAATTTAGTTCCCGGAGTTGGTTATATATCCTTAGCTTCAACAGCTGGAACAACTACCTGGAATATTTCAGGTAATCTGAATAGTGGATTAGTTACTGTTCCTGTAACTTGTTCAGGTGCTACTTATACCGGTTTTAATTTGCTGGGAAATCCATATCCATCGTATCTGAACTGGTCGGCTTTGTTGAATCTGAATTCAACTAATGCTGCTATTTTGCAGCCAACGATTTGGTATCGTACTAAAAACGGTGGTACTTATTCTTTCCAGACTTACAATGCAACCGGTGATTTGGGAACACCTTTAAGTGCATCGGGTTATATACCACCTATGCAGGCATTTTGGGTACGGGCAAATGCAGGAGGTGGAACAGTTACACTTAACAACGCTATGCGTTCACATGGTGATGGTTCGGCAAATATGCTAAAAGCGCGTGCTGTAAATAATGCTGTTCAACCGGTTTTACGTCTTGAGGTACAGAATCAGACAACCAACAATACAGACGAAGCAGTTGTATATTTCAATTCCAATGCTTCCAACGGTTACGATGCATATGACTCGCAAAAACTGAGCAATAACTCAGCTTCCATGCCTGAAATCTTTACCGTTGCCGGAAGCGAACAGTTGGTTATCAATGGAATGAACAGTGTTACGTTGAATCAGGAAATCCCGCTGGGCTTTACCACCGGACAATCCAATGCATTCAGCATTAAAGCTACACAAATCAGTAATTTCGATGCAGGTACTCAGGTAATTCTAATCGATAATCAAACGAATACGCAATGGAATTTGTCGGATGGTTCAGCTTACAACTTCAGCTCCGATATAACCACTTCAAATACCAGTCGTTTTAGTGTTGTTTTCAAGGCTGCATCCATTACTACGGGTAATATCAATAGTAATGGTAATTCAAATTCAATCCTGATTTACCGGAATGCAAACAACCTGATTACTGTGAATTGTATTAATAGTATTGTAGGGCAAGCCACTATGAATGTTTATAATGCCATAGGTCAGAAACTTGAGGAAAAAACCCTCACAAGCTCAATAACCGTTTTAGACAAATCATTTACTGCCGGTGTTTATATGGTAAGTGTAGTTGCTAATGGCAAAACGTCAACCCAAAAAGTAGTAATCAATTAAGAACTAACCCCTCTACACAGGAGAGGGGAATAAGAAAAAATAAAAATAAAACAGATATGAATACTCAAATCAACGATAAACGCAACTATTCAGCTCCATTAATTGAGCTTATTGTTCTGGATAATGAAATTTCACTTACGTTGGATTCTACACCTCCGGGTGGTCCGGGTGAAACTGGTTATGCACCCGAGCATTTCAATAACGATCCATTTAAAACGAATCAGGCATAATTTAGAGACTTGATATATACCAGAAGAGAGTATCCATAATGTTGGATACTCTCTTTTTTGTACATATGTAATTTGCAATCATTGGAATTACTGAATTTTTGTCAGGTTCCGATTCTAGTGTATTTTTTATCTTATCCGTAATAAACAATTTGATAACAGTCTCTCATTTACTGTTTTTTAGGGACCGATTGCTAAATAATATTTATTTCAACTTATTTTTCAACAAAAATAATGAATATAATGCAGTGTTTGAAATCGTAAACAACTAAAAATCAATATATATGTTGCTAAATAGGGCGGAAAATGAATTTCCGTGTCCGCACACGACACGAAAAAAAGTTTTCTAATTACAAAATAAGTAGTATTTTTGTGGGAAATTATTTCTGTGTACGAACACGGCTTATAGATTTCCTTAAATTATGGCAGAAAATAATCAGAAATTACGTATCAAAGACATAGCCGTACTTGCCGGAGTGTCTGAAGGAACAGTCGACCGTGTATTACACAATAGGGGAGATGTGTCAGCTAAAAGTCGTGAAGCGGTTACTAAAGTGCTTGACGAAATGAATTATTCGCCTAATCTGCTGGCACGTTCACTGGCTTCGAAAAAACAATATCGTTTTGTTTGCATATTCCCGACTTTCCAATCGGGTGAATATTGGGAAACGGTTGACAAGGGTTTTGATTTGGCTGCTCAGGAATTTCAACACCATAATGTATTTATCGAAAAAAAGTATTTTAATCAATATGACACGCAGTCGTTTGTAAATGTTTCAAATGAGATACTTCAGAATGAGCCTGATGCCGTGTTTGTTGCACCGGTTTTCAAAAATGAAACATTAGATTTTACTGCTGAACTGTCGAAACGACATATTTCCTTTTCGTTTATTGATTCACAAATAGAGGAAGCAAATTTTCTTACTTATTACGGTCAAAACTCGTTTAAAAGCGGTTATATTGCTGCCAAGTTATTGCTGGCGTTGATGCCGGAAGGCGCACAAATCCTTGTGATCAGAACAAAACGCAAGGGATCAGGTTCAAATCAGACTTTTTCAAGGAGTAAAGGCTTCATGCAATTTATTCAGGATAAGGGACTTTCAAACAGAATTGAAATAGTTAATGTAGAATTCAGCAATGATGATGAACTGGAAAATTTAGCAACGTTGAAACAGATTTTTTCTACTCATTCTAATATAAAAGCTGCGATTACGTTTAATTCAAAGGTATACAGACTGGCATCGTTACTGGAAGCATTGAAAGAAACTAATATCAGGTTGATTGGTTACGATTTACTCGACGAAAATGTAAAATATCTGCAACAGGGTGTTATCAATTTCTTAATTGCTCAACGACCGGATAAACAAGCTTATTTTAGCGTTCGCGATATGTGCCGCGAACTTATTTTCCGTCAGGAAATTAAAAAAATCAATTATGTGCCCATCGATATTTTGATGAAAGAAAATATTGAGGATTATATGCAATTCAGCGAATATATCTAAAAAAATAATCATATGAAATTAGGAAAATTCAGTATCGGAACCGGTGACCGCTTTGCTCATCAGGGCGAAGCTCAACTGAGAGCAATTATGAGAGCCAACGAGAAATCAGGCTTAGACATTAATATTGTATGGAACAAATCGAACCGTGAGCACACTTATGTTCATACCGTTCCACAAGATACCCGCAATGAGGCGGATGCAGCTGTAAAAGCATTAGGTTTTACCGGTAAGTATTTTGTTGATGCTGATCATATCAATTTCAGCAATGTAGCCGGATTCGTTGATTCATCTGATTTCTTTACACTGGATGTGGCTTCATTTATCGGTAAGGAAAGTAAAGAAGAAGATATCCGTGCCTTTGTTGCTTCGTGTGAAAAATTTATCGGAAAACTGACTATACCGGGAATTGATCATGCATTTGTGGTGACAGTAGAATTGTTGGAAAAAATAGCCGGTAAATTTCTTGCTGCCACTCAACAGGCTGCTGATATTTACAATTATCTTGTTGAAAATAAAGGGTTAGGCAACTTTATTACCGAAGTTTCGATGGACGAAGTGGAAACTCCACAGACTCCGATTGAAATGTTGTTCATTTTAAAGATGTTGGCCAATAAAGGTGTTCCGGCTCAAACTATTGCTCCAAAATTTACAGGCCGTTTCAATAAAGGTGTGGATTACACTGGTAATGTAGACCAGTTTGCCAAAGAATTTGAAGAAGACGTTTTGGTAATTGATTTTGCCGTTAAAGAATTCGGATTGCCTGAAGAATTGAAACTGAGTATTCACTCGGGTTCAGATAAATTCTCTATTTATCCGGTAATGGCTGCAGTAATCAAAAAATACGACAAAGGTCTTCACCTTAAAACAGCCGGTACAACCTGGCTCGAAGAAGTGATTGGCCTGGCAGTTGCCGGCACTGATGGGCTGGAAGCGGCTAAATTTATTTATGCTGATTCGTTGAACCGTAGCGAAGAATTATGTGGTCCTTACGCTGATGTAATTGATATTGACACAACAAAACTTCCTACCATTGAAGAAGTAAATTCATGGTCGAGCGAAAAATATGCCAATACATTGCGTCATATTCCGGGTCATCCGGATTATAATCCGAATTTCCGTCAGTTGATTCACGTAGCTTATAAAGTAGCTTACGAAATGGGCGACAACTATATCAAAATGATTGAAAAACACGCTGATGTTGTCGGACAATGTGTGGAAGAAAATATCTACGACCGTCATTTGAAACGGTTGTTTAATTTGTAGAAAGAACGACCCCAAACCCCTAAAGGGGCTTAAAAACCAAGTATCTAAAAAATAAATAATTAATACTAACATCTCTTACTCCCCTTTAGGGGATGGGGGTAAAATTTTTTAAAATGAAAAACTTATTCGATGTAAAAGGAAAAGTGATTGTTATCACTGGTGGTGCCGGAATCCTTGGAAGAGGAATGGCAGAATACATGGCTGAACAAGGTTGTAAAGTCGTTATTTTAGACCGGGCAGATGCCGGTGTTTCTTTGGTTGAAGAAATCAAAGCAAAAGGTGGGGAAGCATTGTATTTGAATACAAACGTTCTTGAAAAAGAATCTTTGGAACAAAATGCAAAAGATATCGTTGCTGCTTTTGGCCGCATTGACATTTTAGTAAATGCTGCTGGTGGAAATATGGCCGGTGCAACTATTGGTCCTGACCAGACTATTTTCGATCTTCAGATTGATGCTTTTGAAAAAGTGGTTGATTTGAACCTGTTTGGAACTGTATTGCCTTGTATGGTTTTTGGTAAAATCATGGTTGATCAAAAAGAAGGAAGTATTATCAATATTTCTTCTGAATCAGCAATTCGTCCATTGACCCGTGTAGTTGGTTATGGTGCATCAAAAGCTGCTGTAACAAACTTCACTAAATTCCTGGCAACTGAAATGGCTACCAAATTCAGCGAAAAAATCCGCGTGAACGCCATGGCACCGGGATTCTTCTTAACCGAACAAAACCGTGCGTTGATGACCAATCCTGATGGATCTCCAACTCCAAGAGGAAAATCAATTGTTGCACACACACCATTTGGTCGTTTAGGCGAAGCAGATGAATTATTCGGAACACTTCACTGGTTATCAAGTGAAGCTTCTAAATTCGTAACAGGAACATTGACCGTTATTGATGGTGGTTTTGATGCGTTCTGTATTTAATAAGAATCAAGAACCAAGATATTAGATCCAGGACTCAGGATTGAAAAATCAGGAGTCTTGGATTTAGAAAAATCAAAGCATTTAGAATAAAATTCGATTAAATCTTATTTTACCATTTTTTGTAGGTATTAAAATGGTAGATAGTAAATTTTTAAAATAGTAAAATAGATTATGTATTTATGTAAACAATCGTGGAGATGGTACGGTCCGAATGATCCGGTATCATTATGGGACATTCGTCAGGCCGGTGCAACCGATATTGTAACGGCATTACATCAAATTCCAAATGGAGAAGTATGGCCGCTTGAAGCCATTCAATACCGCAAAAGAATGATTGCGGAAGCTGGTTTAATCTGGTCGGTAGTGGAAAGTGTTCCGGTACACGAAGATATTAAAAAAAGAACAGGAAATTATAAACAGTATATCGAAAATTACAAACAGACCGTTCGTAATCTGGCAGAATGTGATATTCGTATCGTGACATATAACTTTATGCCGATTCTGGACTGGACACGTACAGATTTAGCTTACGAGATGCCCGACCGCTCGAAAGCATTACGTTTTGAAATGGCAGCTTTTGTGGCTTTTGATCTGTATGTTTTGAAACGTCCGAATGCGGAAAATGATTATACTGTTGATCAGATTTCGAAAGCGAAAAAACGCTTTGACGAAATGAGCGAAAAAGAAATAGAAACATTGACCCGAAATATGATTGCCGGACTTCCGGGAGCGGAAGAAAGTTTTTCGTTGCAACAATTTCAGGCTGCACTGGATACGTACAAAGGGATTGATGAATCTCATTTACGTAATAATTTGTTCTATTTTATAAATGAAATATGCCATGTGGCAGATGAAGTTGGTGTTCTGATGGCTATTCACCCGGATGATCCTCCGCGTTCTATTCTCGGTTTACCGCGAATTCTGAGCAATGCCGAGGATGTTCGGAAGCTTTTTGCGGCTGTGCCAAGTAAAGCAAACGGAATTTGCTTATGTACCGGTTCATTTGGGGTTTCATCAACCAATGACCTGACAGCCATGTTGCGCGAATTTGGAGAACGGTTATATTACGTGCATTTCCGCAGCACACACCGAAACGAAGAAGGTGATTTCTACGAAGATAATCATTTGGAAGGTGATGTGGATATGTATGAAGCCATGAAAGCCTTACTGGTTGTTCAGTATACGTACAAACGCAACATTCCGATGCGACCTGACCATGGTCACCAAATGTTGGATGACTTGCACAAAAAAACGAATCCTGGTTATTCAGGAATTGGCATGTTGAGAGGAATGGCCGAATTACGCGGATTGGAACTCGGAATTTCAAGAACATTGTTTTAATTTACGATTTATTCATTTACAATTTACAATTGGTTGAAAGCGATTCGTTTTCAACCAATTAATAATCAAACAAAAATAACCATTAATTAAATTACCTAATACACAACAAAATGAGTATCGAATTAAGAAAAGATTGCAAATACTCCCTGATGGTTGCCACCAGTATGGGCGTTCGCATTACTCCGCTAAACGGTCAACCCGTTCACAGCAGTCATTTATATGATTTACAGGCTTCAAGTGCTGAAACCAATGTTGCCAGTATTTCTTCTTTCCTAGGACTTCCCGTAAAAGTACTAACTACTTTTGTAAAAGACAGTCCGATTGCACAATTGATAAAAAGTGATTTGAGAAGCCGTCATATGGATTATGAAGGTCCTGAAGTGGCTCAGGGTGATCCATGGGGTTACCGTCACCAGTTTAATATTGCCGATAGCGGCTTTGGAACCCGTGGTCCACGTGTTTTGAACGATCGTGCCGGTGAAGTTGGCCGTACGTTGAATGTAAAAGACTTTGATCTGGAACGAATCTTTGTAAAAGAGGGTGTTCAGATTCTGCATCTTTCAGGATTGATTGGCGCTTTATCAGCCGATACAAGTGAATTTTGCTTACAATTAGCCCGTTATGCCAAGAAAACCGGAACTCGTATTTCGTTTGACTTGAATTATCGTGCTTCTTTCTGGAAAGGCCGTGATAAAGAACTTCGTGAAATTTTTACCGAAATTGCTTCTGTTGCCGATATTTTGATTGGTAACGAAGAAGATTTCCAGCTTTGCCTTGGAATTAAAGGCCCTGAAGCCGGTGGTAAAGGTATTGAAGCCGAAATTGATGGTTTCAAAGGTATGATTGGTCGTGTAAAAGAAGCTTTCCCGAATGCATCTGTTTATGCAACAACCTTACGTCAGGTAATCAGCACTAACGAACATCTCTGGGGTGCTATTATGCTTGATGGTGAAACATGGAACGTCATTGAACCACGTAAAATTAATGTCCTCGACCGTATCGGTGGTGGGGATGGATTTGTTGGCGGTATGCTTTATGCTATTCTCAAAGGCTGGCCATCTGAACAATGGGCACAATTTGGTTGGGCATCAGGTGCTTTGGCTACCACATTCTTAACCGATTACGCTCAACCTGCCGATGAAGAAATGATTTGGAGCATCTGGGGCGGAAATGCACGCGTTAAACGCTAAATTATTATTTTAAATTTACGATTTACGAATTACGATTGGGTTGAAAATCTCTTTGTCCAATTGTAAATTGTAAATCTAAAATCGTAA
>CAIYTJ010000166.1 GCA_903929065.1 uncultured Bacteroidales bacterium
AATTACATCCCGCACCAAAGCCATTATGCCGGTTCATGTGTTTGGATTGATGTGCGATATGAATGTCATTACCAATATTGCAAAAAAACATAACCTTTTTATTGTTGAAGATGCAGCCGAAGCGCATGGAGCAGAGTATTTTGGTGCAAAATCAGGTTCGTTTTCTGATATTGCCTGTTTTAGTTTCTTTGCCAATAAGAATATTACTACCGGCGAAGGCGGCATGGTGGTGACCAACAACGAAGAAATCTATAATAAAGCCCGTTATTTTAAAAACCTTTGTTTCCCGTTGGATGGAAACCGAAATTATACCCACGACCAAATTGGTTTCAACTACCGAATGAGCAATGTGATTGCAGCTATCGGACTGGCACAAGTTGAAAAAGCAGATGTGTACCGGGACTTGCGAATTAAGAACAATGCATTCTATCGCGAATACCTGAAAAATGTTCCCGGAATCATATTTCAACCGATTATTGAAGGATATCTGAATGTCTGCTGGATGAATGCTATTGTTATTGACCCTGAATTATACGGTCATACCAAAGATGAATTAGTTATTCTTTTAAAAGAAAATGGAATTGATACCCGCTTGCTGTTTAATGGAATGCACAATCAAAAATCATTGAAAGAGTTTGGCTGTGACACCTCTGGAAAATATCCTGTTTGCGACTGGCTGACACAGAATGGATTATATTTGCCATCGGCAAGTAATTTAAGTAAGGAACAGATAAAATTAATTTGTGAGCTGATTACTTCATTTGTTGTTTAAAATGATTTTATGAATAATACTTCAAATAAAGTTCTCATAATTCACCCTGAAGGTAATATACACGGGAATCCAAATTTGTTTTATTTTACCAGGGAGTTGGTGAATAAAGGATATGAGGTGACGCTTTTTTCGAGATTACGTCCCGGAATTTATCAGGGAAAATTATTTGAGGGGGCAAAATTTGAATATTTTACTTCCGATAGAACGGAAAATCTGAAAGTAAAACAGAAGTTGTTGAGAATGAATTTCTGCTATATTATCGGAATCGATGAAGGTATTATTCAGGCTGCTCAATTTGCTTTGATATTGAATATTCCGTATAGCTTTTTATCGTATGAAATATTCTTTGATAAAGAATTAGCAAAATTAAATAATCCGACTGATTTAAAACACAAAAGTCAGGCGAAAAAAGCTTGCAAAAATATTCAATTTGCCATTGTTCAGGATGAAGTCAGGATGAAAATCCTTTCAAAAGAATATAATATTCAATTGAATAAAATCTTAATAATGCCGGTTGCCGGTTCCGGTGTTCGCAAATTAGCCAAAACAGATTATTTTCATAAGAGGCTCAAAATCCCTGCCGATAAGAAGATTTTGCTCTATATGGGCTGGATGGATGAGATACAAATGAACCGATTGTCGGGTTATGTAGAATTTATGCCAGAAGACTGGGTTTTTGTTGTTCATAGCCGGTATAAATATGATGGTCCACTTCCGGTTGGCTTTCGTGCAGATAAAATTTATTTCTCGCTGGATACTCCTGTGGAAAGTATTGAAGATATGGGAATCTTGTTAAGTGGGTGCGATGCAGGATTTTGTTCGTACAAAGCATCTTTTGATTCACCTTTTACCGGAGATAATATTACTTATATTGGTTTGTCTTCCGGAAAAACGACCACTTTCCTGCAATATGGCATTCCAATAGTGGTGGAGAACATGAATATGTGGGATGAAATTGTGAGATTTGAAGAGATTGGAATTGTACTGGAGCAACAAAGTGATTTGAATAGATTGGATGATTTGTTAAATAAATCAATAAAGGAGAACTGTTTCAATTATTTTGAGGAACAATTAGATTTAAAGAACTATTTTTATCGGATTTTTGAACTCATTGCTAAAAATAAATCAGTTGCAAAAATCGAAACAATAAAGTACTTACAGTTTTTACAGAAAGAAAGGTATCGGATTATTAAATCCGAAATAAAGAAAGTGATAAATAAGTAATTAAAATTATCTTATTCATTTTTAATCAGATAATAATAATCAACTATGTTGGAAAAAAAATTAAGACAGGAAATACTTGATAAAGTCAGTGAATATTATAAGGCAAAGTATGGAAATGTTCCGGAATTCGAACCGGGCAAAACGATGGTTCCTTTTGCAGGAAGGATATTTGATGAAACAGAATTGAGGTTGTTGGTAGATTCATCGCTTGATTTCTGGTTAACTACCGGACGTTATGCAGAGGAATTTGAAGCAAAATTTGCGACTTATATGCAACAAAATGCCTGCTTGTTAGTAAACTCAGGTTCGTCTGCTAATTTAGTTGCATTTACATCGTTGCTTTCACCATTACTTAAAAGTAAAAGATTAAAACGGGGGGATGAAGTGATAACTGTTGCTGCCGGCTTTCCGACTACAGTTAATCCCATTGTTCAGTGTGGTTTAATTCCGGTCTTTGTGGATGTTGAACTGGATACCTTTAATGTCAAAGTTTCGGAAATTGAAAATGCTATTTCCGATAAAACCAGGGCTATTATGCTGGCTCATACATTGGGTAATACTTTTGATCTGGATGCTGTAAAAGCCATTGCCGATAAATACGGATTGTTTCTGGTTGAAGATTGCTGTGATGCAGTAGGTTCCACTTACAATGGCAAAATGGTAGGAACTTTTGGTGATATTGCAACAACCAGTTTTTATCCGGCTCATCATATTACCATGGGTGAAGGTGGATCGGTTTTGACCAGTAATCCGCTGCTAAAACGTATTGCAACTTCAATGCGGGATTGGGGACGAGATTGTTACTGCGATCCGGGTTGTGATAATACCTGCGGCCGCCGTTTCAAAGGTCAATTCGGTGAATTGACTTTTGGATATGACCATAAATATGTTTACAGCCACGTTGGTTATAATTTAAAGGTTACAGATATGCAGGCTGCTATTGGTGTGGCACAACTTGAAAAATTACCTGCTTTTGTTCAGGCCCGAAAAGATAATTTCAAAAAGTTGTATTCCGGTCTTACTAAATTTGAAGATTATCTGATTTTGCCAAAAGCAACTCCTAAATCCGATCCTTCGTGGTTTGGTTTTCCTTTCAGCATACGTGAAAACAATAACTTTACCCGCAAAGACCTTGCAGAATTTCTTGAAAGTCATAAGATTCTTACCCGTCAGCTATTTGCTGGAAATATTATTAAACAGCCTGCTTTTGAGGGAGTTGAATATCGTGTCAGCGGCAATCTGGACAATACGGATTATATTATGAAGAATACCATATTTATCGGGGTTTATCCGGGCATTGATGATGTGAGAATGAACTATATTTTGTCTGTTTTCGATAAATTCTTTAATTCAATACGCTAATGGGAACTATCAGTAAAGCTACCGTATTAACAGTAGAAAAACATGGTGAAGAAGTACGGGAATATACACTTCAATTGCATAAGAATAATTACTTTGAAGCCGGTTCTTTTCTGCAATTGACGCTTGAAACCAAAAAAGATTTGTCCCGTTGGCCGGATTCCCGCAATTTTAGTATTGCTTCCGCTTATAATCAAGAAGGAAATATACGATTAATTATCCGCCAGTTTGGAAGTTATACAAAACGTATTTTTAATGAACTGCAGCCCGGTTCGGAATGTACCGTAAAATATGCTTTTGGAGATTTTTTATTGCCATTTTTTGATAAACAGGCAACTATCTGCTGCATTGCCGGCGGAACAGGTATTGCACCGATTCTTGGATTCTGTGAACAAATGTCACAAACAGGTTCATTAAACCGACTACATGTTTATTATTCTTTTAAACATGCAAATGAAATGCCGGGTGTGGATTTGCTTCGAAAATTGCTTCCTGTAGAAAATCTGCATTTTTTTTGTACACAGCAGGAAATGGATCAAATCCCTAACCGGCGTATCGTATTCGAAGATATTCAATATGCAGATTTGAATTCAACCTATTTCTATATCTGTGGAAACGAAAGTTTTACTCACTATTTTGTGGAGAATTTCAAAAAAATAAAAGCTGAGAAT
>CAIYTJ010000167.1 GCA_903929065.1 uncultured Bacteroidales bacterium
TTCCTCGGGTCAGGCTGTATTGATATGAGATTGGGTTGTAAAAAATAATTTCGTTGGTGCAGGTTGGCTTGCCGCATTTTTTTCTGCCGATGGCTGTTCTGTTGTGTTTGTCTTGCATACTGATTTTTTCTGAATTTCTGACGATTTATCGTCAATTGGTTGATATTTATTTTCGGCGGTCAATTCGTTCAGTAAATCAGACTCCGGCTTCATTCAATTAAGGTCGGGGTCTTTTTTATTTTTAATTCAAATTTCAATTTCAATTTCAATTTAAATCAATGAATTCAATGGAATAATGATGAAAAACTTCTTTCATCGGGTTGAGGAACAATTTCTCCCTAAAAGGTTAAGGAAGGAAATTGTTCCTGCTGATGAAAAACTTCAGCGGTATAGTCGGATACAAAAACGAAGACATGATTTCTGTGTGAGTTGCGGTCATCCTGTAAACTCTCAATGGCTTCTGGCGGTCTGTGCGGGTTTGTCAATTGGCCGCACATCTTGAAATCGTTGGCGTCGTTAATCGCAACGATTTCTCTGGGGGGTCGCTTTGCTGTTTAACGTGTGCCGTTTGATTTATCGCCCGATGGCGTCCTTCGTCTATGCGTTTGGAACGGTCTAACACGTCAGCGGATTTTTACAGATTCACGCTGAAATATGTCACTGTCACTGCCTATAAATATTTACCTCCAAGAAAAGAATTGAAAAAATCGTTCAGAAATGACTTTTTTTATTTTCGGGGCAGGAATTGAAATCGCACACTCCCCAAAAATCTGCCGTCAATTAAATTGGCGATTCGTCAACTTTCTTTGGAAATGTTGCTTGTTCAAGGCCAGAGACAACTGAGTGCCTGGCTGTATTGACCACAACTGGCACGCTCAAAACCTCCTCAGAAAACTGGCTGAGGTGTTCCCTGAGCGTTTCCAATTTTTTGTCCAACATAATTGAATCAGTTTTGGCAAAAACCCCAAACCCATTAACTACGGGTATTATTTTGACCCCTAATCTTTTGGCCAATTTATAGATTTCGTCATCCAGAGCAAATTGGCGTCCGAAACGATGGCCAATTTCATTGGTGGTTTCACTAACATCAGTTGCTTTCCAAAACTCAAACAACATTGGATATTCCATTTTGAACCACTTCAAAAATTCTGGGAATTTTTTTGACCCGTTCAACGAGTGTTCAATCGCTTTCTCGGTGGTCGCATAATCGGTGAAGCCACATGCTACTCTGATGGTTTCCACCGGGTCTGTGTCAGGGGAACAAAATAGCTCATTCCATCTTTGCTCCTCTTGGAGCAAATAGCAGAATTTGCGTTCGGAGTTTGTTGTTGGCGAAATTGGGGCTCCTGAACGGTCATGAATATAAGTGGCGAAAAATGAAGCGTGGGCACAACGGATTTTCAATGTTGCCACATACGGCATTCCCTTGTAATTGAGCAAAGCTCTTCCCTTTTCAGGGATTTGACTCAATTCGTGATTTAGTGAGATTAAAGTTTTGTCAATTGCGTCGAATCGTCTGGTTGCAAACTTGCACAGAATTTCACTGAAATTAAACTCCTGTATGCCGACATTGCAAAATTGATTGGACGCATCTTCAACGATTCGCATATCAAACGTAATGTTGTTGAGTCCATCGTGGATGCAACTCAAGGCAGGACAGCGGATTTCAGATGCCACTTTCCCATCGGAGGAAATTTTTGCCCGCTTGTGCCACAGTTCCTTTTCGCATTCCAAACGGTTTAAAAATTCCATGTTTCCCCAGTGGAGCGAAGAATAACCTAACTGAGTCAATTTATACTGCTTGATTTTAGGTGAGTTCTTGGACGATTTAACTGCCAACATATCCAGCGATACCAAATCCGCTAAACACTTCGTTATGCTTTCGCCAGTAAATGACTGGAAAGCCCGAACCAACTCGCTGGGAATGGAAATATATTCCACTGCGTTGCCATCATTTACGGCAGCAATACAACGAACCAACTGTATGCTGGCAGTGGTGGCCTTCCAGTTTTTTTGGAATCTGCGTTTTCTCATTAAGCGGTCATGGAACATTATACCCGTCCGTTCCATTGCACTTTTGAAGAGACTGCTTTCCGGTGCTAACTTTGCTGCATTTTCCCGGAATTGTTGCAGGAGTTGGTTGCTGGCCACATTGCGGCCAGAGTTATTTGAGTTTTGATTTTTATTTTTCATTTTTCTGTTTTCTTATTTGTTTGTTTTGTTTGTTTGTTCGTAGCTAATCATTTTTAACTACACATCAAGAATACGTAAGTCCCGCTGAAGTGCCATGAAGCGAAGTATTTGATAAAAAGTTTTTTATCCCCTCGGATTTATTGGGGAAAACTGGACAAAATGGCCATTTATTCCTAGAATTGGAATAATGCAATTCAAGACAAGGCCATATGGCAAGCACACCGATGATGCCCTTAGAAGGTTGAGCTTTGAATTTGGCGGTAAACTCTGGGTCTATGCCAGTTCAACCGAGCAAGAAATTAAATTTAAGGTGGCAGAACATGGGGGAAACCATTCAAAGACATTTTTCCGACGCTGGATTAATGGCACCAACTTAACCCGTAAGCAACTTGCTGAGAAATTCAATATTTCACAGTCATATTTCTCAAAAATTGAGAATGGAAAACTGAAGCCACCGCAGGCAGTGATTGATTTCATATTGCAAACACGCTTGGCGAAGAAAGAGGCTGATAAAAAAGCCCAGCAAGAGGCAGTTCAAAATTTCTTGAGGGCAAAATGAAAGAATAGGCTCTAAAACCGACCTCGAAATAAGTTAGGTTAGGACGGTTTTTGAGGTTTTCAACCAACAGGGACGTTCCAGTTTGGTCAAATCCACCCATGATTCCCTGTTCTGCATGAGCAATCATGGTGGGAGCTGATTATTTTGAACTATCTGCATTCAAAAGACGTTTTTCTTTCTATTGGTAAATATTTATTGGTGATGAATGAAGCACCAAAAATTGATGAGGCCGGTCAGGATGAAATCTCTGACGAGGAATTCAACGCAATCATCCAAGAATTGCAAAACGACTTGGATTCCACTCGCCGTCAGGACATTGACCGAAATTTTTTGCTATATGTTTACCCTGAAATGCAAAAGGAAGCCGCTCGCATCCGTCGCAATATGCGGAAAGGTGCTATATGAATCATGACATGGACATCACGCCAAAGGCGGTCTTCCGATATTGCGTCCAACAATTAATTTATGGTTCAGGACTCAGGGAAGAAATCGGTGCGGATGCGTTTGATATTTACGAATTGAAAAGGCGTGTCTCAAGGGCAAAGACCATTTTGCAGTTGCCCAATGCAGATGAATCCGATTTGGAATTTTCGGGCAAAAATCTGCCGAGGGGTTGGAAACTGAATCCTCAAACCCTAAGCAACGGCGGTGAAGCGGTAGCCGAGCAAAATATTGAGTTGGGAAAACTGATTGCCGATTTGAAATGCCAACTTAACGACCCGAATCAAATCCCGACCATCAGCGAGCTTATGATTCACAGAGTTGCATCCGGCGTCATCTCCGAAATAATTCTGGAAAACGGAATGAAAGTTTCGGATTTCTGGCGTGAAGTCAGGAAGCGAATCAATTTGGTGGTTTCCAGTTAATTTGCCAACTGGCGGGGGCGGAGCTTCAGTTACATCCATTGGACATCTCAAAAACACCCGTTCCTGCCAGTCGGCTCGCCAGATGCACCAGTTATGACCTGATTGGTTGAATTTT
This sequence comes from uncultured Bacteroidales bacterium, assembly GCA_903929065.1. Classification (GTDB taxonomy): domain Bacteria; phylum Bacteroidota; class Bacteroidia; order Bacteroidales; family Paludibacteraceae; genus Paludibacter. The sequence goes on from CAIYTJ010000167.1 coordinate 3,734, forward strand.
CTCAACTTCACTCGTTTTGAGCCGTTTCGGCCTTCAAGAAACATAGAAACTGCTGTAAAGCATTCAATTACAGCATATTAACAGACAACGAACACAGTTTCCCTAGAAACTGTGTTGACATGTAAACACACTTTGTATTAATATTGTGTAAATGAAAGCAAAGATTAAGTCGTTTGGATATTTGAGAACCAGCGGCAAGGGTCAAATTGGCAATGATGGTTTTCCACGCCAACGTGACGCTATCAACCGTTACGCCAGGGCCAATCGAATTGAAATCGTCCAAGAATTCACTGACGAGGCCGTGAGCGGCACACTTGATGCAATGGATAGAAACGGACTCACTGATTTGTTTGTTGCACTAAAGGCCAATGGGGTGCGGATGGTGCTACTTGAAAACGCCTCACGACTCGCTAGGGATTTGATGATTGGCGAAATCATCTTGAGCGAATTCAGAAAAATTGGCGTAAAAGTAATCAGTGCCGATGGCGGTGTTGACCTGACACTTGGAAACGATGACCCCACCGGCAAATTAATTCGGCAAATTCTTGGTGCCGTATCCGAATGGGAAAAATGTGCGCTGGTGCAAAAACTCCGGGCATCCCGTTTGCGGTTGCGTCGTGAGGGTAAACGGTGCGAAGGCCAAAAACCATTCGGCCATATTCCAGAGGAACAAAAAATTGTGGAGTCAATATTAGCATATCGAAAAGGCGGCAAATCCATCGCTACGATTGCGGCACAATTAAATGCTGATGGTGCCAAATGCCGTTCAGGTTCTAATTGGCATCCAACCCAAGTTCAACGTGTCATCCAACGAGCCAATAAAAAATTATGAGCGAAAATTACAAAGAAATTCGGGACAAATCAAACCGCCGAATTGCGAGCATCCTATCAAATGGCAACACGGTGGATATTCGTGATAATGCCGGTAATAAAAAAGGCAGTTACAATATCCAAACCGATAAAACGACGGACAAAAATGGAAATTTTTTTGGCAAAGGAAATCAATTGTTAAGATTGCTGGATTAGGTTAAAATTTCATTGCGGTAGAAAATTTTTTGCATTTGAAACCGAATCAGTTCTAAGCTATTCAGATATGAGCAACGAAATCCAGCCTGTTCTTTATGAGCATCAACGGACAGGCCGCACAGGGCAAAACATTTTAATAACGTCCAAAGCAATTGTTCGTAATGGTAAGATAATTCCTATTCGTGATGTGAACAAAGCTTTTTTGGCAAAGTCGGCGTGGGGTGGTAATCGGGCTTATGAGGTTGTAGTTGAGGTGGGTTGGATTTTCAAAGGCAGGTGGTCGCTTCTTGAGCTTGAGGCCATTGACGACAATATGAATTTCTCTGACGAAGATAAAAAACAAATTGAAAAGCTTTACAGGGCAATTGATATTGCTCGTGCAAGTTAGTGAATTTTTGGTGATTTCCTTTCCTACTGCTTATCTATTTCTTAATGTATTGGAATAAAATGTTTTCAGCAAATACTTTGCTATCTAACTTCTCCAGCAGTTTTTGATTGGTTCCAAGATTAACAGACGAATTCTTCATACTTGGTCTCAAA
>CAIYTJ010000168.1 GCA_903929065.1 uncultured Bacteroidales bacterium
GCAAAGCCGCAAACCAATCAATTGATAATAGGTATTATATAAAAGCAAGACCGCAAAGCCATCAAAGATTGCAATGCATAATTTTATGAGGCTTAAACTATAAGCCGTGTTGTGTTTTTGACTAAAGCCCAGTCATTTTCTCAAGCGCTTCGGGATAACGGCTACCCTCAATTTGTATTTTTGCTGCTGCCTCGTTTATCTGTCGTAAATCCTCCACTGTCAACTGAATATTTACCGAATTGATATTTTCTTCCAGTCGGTTCAATCTTGTTGTGCCGGGTATTGGTACTATCCAGGGTTTTTGGGCCAGCAGCCAAGCCAGGGCTATTTGGGCAGGGGTAGCATTTTTTTGTCGGGCAAAAGTGTTGAGCAGATCAACCATTGCCTGATTTGCTTTCAGCGCTTCGGGCTGAAAACGGGGGTGGTTTTTTCGGAAATCATTATCGGTTAACGTTGTTTTTTCATTCAATGTGCCTGTCAGAAAACCTCTGCCTAGCGGACTGAAGGGAACAAATCCGATGCCCAGCTCTTCAAGAGTGGGTAAAATATCTTGTTCCGGTTTCCGCCACCACAATGAATATTCGCTTTGCAATGCCGTTACCGGCTGAACGGCATGTGCTTTACAGACGGTATTGGCACCGGCTTCCGACATGCCAAAGTGTTTCACTTTACCCTGCTGTATCAATTCCTTTACTGTTCCGGCAACATCTTCGATAGGGACGGTCGGGTCGACACGGTGCTGATAGAGCAAGTCAATTACATCTGTTTTCAGTCTTTTCAGCGAGCCTTCTACCGCTTTTTTTATACGATCCGGTGTGCTGATAACACCTATCATCTTTCTGTTTTCGATATTGAAACCAAATTTAGTAGCAATAACCACATCCTTACGGAAAGGCGCCAATGCTTCGCCAACCAATTCTTCATTGCCAAAGGGGCCATAAACTTCAGCAGTGTCGAAAAAAGTAACACCATGTTCTACGGCGGCACGAAGCATGGCTATGGCATCGGCCTTATCAACATTTTGTCCGAAGGTGGAGCTGAAGCCCATACAACCCAGTCCCAGGGCGGATACTTCGAGGCCGGATTTTCCTAATAGTCTCTTTTGCATCTTATTTATTTTGCTGAGTTAATCGTTGATATATTATATTTATAGTTTCTGATTGCATTTAGAAAACTGCGTCTTTTCTGCAAAAAGACTGCGTGTTAATTGCGTCTTTTCTGCAAAAAGTTGCGTCTTTTCTGCAAAAAACTGCGTCTTTTTGTTGAAAATTGCGTCTTTTTGCAGATTTTGGAATTGCAATTTATTGTTTGTCAGTTAATTATGCAAATTAGTTGAAAATTTTCAAGAGTAATGTATTTTTAGGATTATAATTTGGGGATTCAAAAGTTAATTTGTGGCAAATATTTTGGAATTTAAATTGTTTCATAGTTTTGAATGAGATTGTTTTCGGCTAATTATGGCATAAAGGTAAGATGGGGGATTTTAATTTCCAAATTTATTAGATAAATAGAATGTTAAAGGGTGATTTTGGTATGAATCAGCTGCAATTTCGAAGTGATTATTTATAAAAGGGGCTAATGCTGATTCCTTGCAAACAACAACAGGTCGCCATACTTCCTTATATGCGAAAACTCATCTGGTAGTTGCCTCAGATCGAATAATACCATATCGGAATTTGCTGCATTGTTGAAACAGGTTAAAATGTCGGAGTGTTTTAAGAATTTTAATATCGCTTCGCTTTCCAATTTCTTTCCATCAACAGTGCAGTTTTCGCAATGGAGGTTCATGAGTAAAATCCGATTTTTAAGTTGCTCATTTTTACCCAGTTTATAAACTACAGTAGAATGCCTGAAGGGAAATGTATGTGCATTTCCGATAGCAAGAAAATATATTGCCGAGGTATCTATAGGTGTTATTTCATGCAACAAGTTTCTTGTCAGTGCAGGATTTCTGTCAATATATGGCCGTGTTGTATTCTGGTTGGTCATCAGCCTTTCCAGTTCATTATATTTGTCGCCCAATTCCTGTTTTAAGGCTACCTGGCTGCTATAAAATTCTTTGCGTTTTTTCCTGTAAAATTTCATGAAATTCTTGTGTGTCATTTTCAGGCTGGTGCTGTCCAGCAGGTTAGCCAGAAATGCGTTTGATACAGGAGTTTTGCTGAGGTCTATTTGTCCGAATAGGTTATTCATTTCGGTATGGAAATCTATCCGAATTTCAAAATCTATACCTACTACTTTGAAATCATGTTCTCTTCTCAATTTGGATTGCTCCTGTTTGATGGCCGCGCAGCCATGTTTATAGGCTGAGTGGCAATCGGCGGTTTCGTTATGTAAGTACTTATCCAGGAGTATTGCAGTAGACCTGCCCATCTCAACAAAAAAATACTTCAGGTTATGCTGAGCCAACTGGCTAAGTATTGCAGGTTTAAGGTTATCGTATAATTCAAGGTCATGGTGACCACCTTCACCCAATATGAAGAGATTCTTACCGACCATCATTCCGGGTAGCATGGCAAATGCATGTTCCGAATTAATATCCACACTATATCTATGGGCTAACAGGTAATTGCCAAGAAGGGCGGTATCCTGTGCCTGGACCAGTATGATGGGAAATAGAAATGCCAGGGTATAAAGGGTAGCTTTAATCATAGTTTTACAATAGTTGATCATAAATGTAAATAAAATTCCGAAGAGCTTGTTGATACTGAAGAATACCTAAAAAGTAACAGCAAAAGTTATAGTTTTCGTTGCTTGGTCGGATACAGCGAACTATCTGCCATTTGGGTTTAGGTGGCCACAGAGTCCTGCAAAGGCGGGATTAACTTTCGAACAGTGCTAGTTTTTGAGACGCTTCCCAAAAAAACGCGGATTGCAAATCCGCAACCATTTGGGCCGGGATTATAAATCCCGACCAGCGGGGGTATATTCATCCAATCAATTAAAGTTATATTTCTGCAATTACACCATTGACATTATTTGTTGATAACATGACCTAAGAACTTGTCGTAATGCACTTGCCTGTTGGCATTGATTGATAAATAATATGAATAATATAAACTATCGAAATAAGGCCTTCCATTTTTTGAAATGCTATCCAAATTAAAAAAGACAACTAACTTATCACTGTCAATTGACTTACTAATTTTAAATTCTTTACCACTTACAAATTCAAAATGATAATCATCTTTTCTTATTATAAATTCGCTATTAAAATGATTGCAAAGAACGTAATTCACAAAAAATATTATCGAATCATTTGTCGGCCTGACATAAAAAATAGTATCTAAGAATGAAGTATCACACTCAAGGTCGCCAACAAACAATTTATGTTCTCCAACAAAAAATGTTGTGTCAAGCAGCGGTGTTTTGCCTCTCCCATCAGAAGTTTTACGGACGCCGTTGCCGCAATTCTCAATCAGAATTGCAGTTAGTAATAAGATCAATATTTTTATTAATTTCATAATTTTAAATGTTACGATTAATGTCCAGGACCTATAAAATAAGTACTTGTGTCAACACCTCTATAAAATTTTAATTTTGGAGTATATTTCTTACCCCTAAGTTTGGCCTGCTTCTCAAGCAAGTCATATAATTTCTTACGGTAAATTCTTGCTAGCTGGTAATTCTTGATAGTTATAACACCCTCCGGTTTCGGTAGAACAATTGTGGATTTCCGTTGAAATGCAATTTTCATATTTTATTTTCATAACTTAAAATTATTTGAAAGAGGCATCGTAAACAAAAATATTTAACATTAATAAAAATAAAAAGCACTATAAACCTTAATATTATATAAGATAGGCTCATTATTAAAACTCATGTAAAATTCATTTATATTTTCTGAAACCATACCTTCATTAATAGATATAAGTACATAAGGATCATAATTAGCCATCACTGATGGAGCAAAATAAGCGTAATAATTGTTTTTGTCGCAATTATCATTTATGTAATTGATTAAATTATATATTTTGGATTTATTTTTTCCCAGCGAACTATCATTTTTATGATCTAAAATCAAAAAAGACGGCAAATAATATTTTGTATATTTATTATTCAATATTTCTCCTTTCGATAACAATTGAATATTTCCCTGAGAAGGTCTAAAGAGAAAATATCTAAAAATACTATCAAGGTCTGGCTTAGTTAATGTTTTACGAGTATCAAGAGGCAAATCACAAAGAATTGATGATAACTTAATGCTAATGCCTGTATTTTTTTCTGCAATATACTGAAAGGAAATCATCATTATGCGTATTGTCAAAATATTTAACTTCCGAAAAATCAGATTTAATAAAAGGATAAATCAAATGTTTCCCATCCTTTGAGGTACGACCTTGTAATGCGAC
>CAIYTJ010000169.1 GCA_903929065.1 uncultured Bacteroidales bacterium
GCGGATTTTTGTGGTGAGTTTAACTTCTTTGATTTGGAAAAGAATCCTTACAAGCAATTTAGCAAACCTTTTTCACCGTATATTTTTACCGGTTTGGGTGCAATGACCGATTTGTATTTTGGTCAGAAATTGCCTGAAGCAACTTGGATATTTGGTTTGGGTATGAAAGTGAAAATAGCCAAACGTCTGAATCTGAATATTCAATGGTCGAATAAGTTATTGCTTTCAGTTTTTAAGGTTAACGGGATTTACCATTCCGATTATATGGAAGGAGTCGCTGCTTTAAATGATCCGGGAGGGTTAAATGGCACTAATGTATTTAATAACGATTTACTTTCAACTTTGACCATAGGCATTAGTTTAGATATTTGGAAAAAACCATGTAATTGCCTAAATTCCAGTCAGTTTGAATAAGTTGAATTGATGAAATAATATAAAATGACTTCGTTTAAAGATAAAATAGATAAATTAAACTTGCCTAAACACATTGCAATAATCATGGATGGCAATGGACGTTGGGCGGCCGAACGTGGTTATGATAGGATTTTCGGACATCAGAACGGTGTAACTTCCGTTCGTGAAATTACCGAAGCAGCGGCAGAAATAGGAATTGAATATTTAACGTTATATGCATTTTCTACCGAAAACTGGAGCCGACCTCAAGCTGAAGTAGATGCTTTAATGGAGCTTTTGATTGATACCATTGAAAATGAAACTCCAACGTTGAATAAAAACAATGTCCGTTTAATGGCAATTGGCGATTTAACCAGATTGCCCGGTAAAGCGGCTGAAAAATTACAAAGATGCATTGATCAGACAAGTAAAAATACAGGACTTTCACTTGTTTTGGCTTTAAGTTATTCTTCACGTTGGGAAATAACGAATTCATTGAAAATAATTAGTAAAGAAATAGAAGCAGGTAAACTTAAAACAGACGACATAAATGACGAACTGATTAGTAGTTTCCTGACGACAAAGAATATCCCTGATCCTGATTTAATGATTCGCACAAGCGGAGAAGTGAGGGTCAGCAATTTTTTATTATGGCAAATTGCTTATACTGAGCTTTATTTTACCAAAACTCATTGGCCGGCATTCCGAAAAGAAGATTTTTATCAGGCAATTTTAGAATTTCAACACCGAGAAAGAAGATTTGGCAAATAATTTACAAAATCCCACATTTTTTCGACATCCAAAATTAATTATGCAATACAAACTGCTTTCACTTATTTCATTACTTTTTCTTTATAGTCAACTAACTTTTGGCCAATCTACTTCTGAAAAAGATTCAACCACTTTGCCTGTAATAGAATATTCTAATGCTACGCCTAAATATGAAATTGCAGCAATTACAGTTTCTGGCGCTACAAATTATGAAGATTTTGTGTTAATTGGATTTTCCGGCTTATCAGTTGGTGATTTGATTAATGTGCCGGGTGATGCAATTACCAATGCTGTAAAAAGATTTTGGAAACAAGGACTTTTCTCAGATGTAAAAATTCTGGCAACAAAAATAAAAGATGGAAAAGTGTGGTTGAACATTGCGTTAAAGGAACGTCCACGTGTTTCGGAAATTAACTACATCGGCTTGAAAAAGAACGAAATTGAAGAACTTGATTTGAGAATTGGTATTGTAAAAGGAAATCAAATCACTCCCAATATTTCTGATAAAGCCAAAAAGGTAATTGACAAATACATGGAAGAAAAAGGATTTCTGAATGTGACAGTCAATGTATATCAACGAAATGACCCGAAAAAGCCAGGTTATGTGATTGTGGATATAAATGTGGATAAAAAACTAAAAACTAAAGTTCACCTGCTTACTTTTTATGGCAACAAAGCATTGACTCATAATCAGATAAACAAGGCGATGAAAAAGACAAATGACAATAGTATTTGGAATCTTTTCAGAACCCACAAATTTGTACGTGAAGAATATGAAAAAGATAAGAAAGCCGTTATTGACAAATACAATGAAATTGGTTATCGTGATGCTTATATCGTTTCAGATAGTGTAGTTTCATATGATGAAAAGAGTGTAAATGTTTATATAACATTTAATGAAGGAAAAAAATATTACTACCGGAATATTAAATGGATTGGAAATACGATTTACCCGTATGATTATTTAAATGCAATCTTAAATATCAAAAAAGGAGATGTTTATAATCATAAGAATCTGTTAGCCAGATTAGAATCGGATGATGATGCCGTAAGCAAGCTTTATCAAAATCGAGGATATCTGTTTTTCCAGATTGATCCGGTGGAAGTGCATATCGATGGAGATTCAATCGATTTTGAAATGAGAATGTATGAAGGAAAACCGGCAACAATCAATGAAATCGGCATAAAAGGTAATACACGAGTGTATGACCACGTAGTCAGACGTGAATTACGTACAAAACCCGGCCAATTGTATAGCCAGGATGATATAATGCGTTCGCTTCGTGAGCTGGCTCAAATGGGACATTTTGATCCTGAAAAAATTAAACCGGATATTCAACCTGATCCTGAAAACGGAACAGTTAATATTAATTATGAACTTGAAACAAAAGGAAGTGACCAGATAGAATTTTCAGCAGGTTGGGGTTCTACCGGTATTGTAGGTAGTATTGGGTTGAAATTCAGTAATTTTGCTATTCAAAATCTTTTTAAACCGGAAACTTATCGCATCGTACCACAAGGTGAAGGTCAAACTCTATCACTGAATGGAAGAACGAACGGTCAGTCATATTCTTCTGTAAGTCTTTCGTTTTTAGAACCATGGCTAGGCGGAAAAAGACCAAATTCACTATCTGCTTCGATTTATTATTCTGCACAATCGACTGTTAGCGACCGGTATTCGTCAAATTACAATAGTTACATTAATCAAATGTACAGCGGTTATGGATATGGATCCAACAGCAGCGCTTACACGTCGGCATATCAAAGTGAAATTGATCCCACAAAATACATGCGTACTTTTGGTGCATCTATTGGATATGGTAAACGACTAAATTGGCCTGATGATTATTTTGTATTTCAGGGTGAATTATCGTATCAATTATTTATGTTAAGTAAATGGTATTATTTGCCTCCGTTGACTGATGGTAGTTATAATAACTTAAGCTTAAATCTGACATTAAGCCGCAGTTCAATTGATAATCCGATATATACACGTCGTGGATCTGCTTTCACGTTAGGATTAAAAATAACACCTCCATATTCGTCACTTGATGGTGGAAAAGTTAATGGGAAGCTGTATTCCGATCCTAATATGACTAATGCAGAGCGCTATAGATTCCTTGAATATCACAAATGGACTTTCACCGGAAAAATGTTTACGCCTTTAAGTCCAGATGATAAATTAGTGTTGATGGGAAGAGTAATGTTCTCATATCTTGGCGATTACAATGAAAATGCACGTTCACCTTTCGAAACATTCTATATGGGTGGTGACGGAATGTCAAGTTATACCAGTTATGGAACTGATTATATATCCATGCGCGGGTATTCAAACGGTTCATTGACTCCTTATGACTCAAAGATTGGAAGTAATGTCGGATATTTGTATAATAAATTTACAATGGAATTACGATATCCTTTGTCATTGGAACAATCTGCCACAATTTATGGTCTGACTTTCCTGGAAGCTGGAAATTGTTTTAACCGACTTTCAAATAAATATGGAAATGGTTATAATCCATTCGACCTGAAACGATCGGCAGGAGTTGGTGTTCGCATATTCTTACCAATGTTCGGAATGATGGGAATCGATTGGGGATATGGGTTTGACAAGGATAATACCGGCAAAATAAGCGGAAGTCAGTTCCACTTTGTGTTAGGTCAGGAATTATAAGATTGGAAATCCGAAATTTGGAGTACAAAAACTGGCAAAGATTTTGTAAGTACTTAATTCGAATTTATAAACTGTTAATCAATAAAAATATGAAAAAACTAATTGTTTCACTTTGTTTATTTGCAGGAATTGCTTTTGGGCTGAATGCGCAAAAATTTGCAATGGTAGATATGGAATATATCATGAAAAATATTCCTTCCTATGAAACAGCTAATGACCAGTTAAACCAGATTTCAAAAAAATGGCAGTCGGATGTTGATGCTCAGATGCAGGACGTTCAGAAAATGTATAAAAATTATCAAACCGAACTTGTATTTCTTTCGGACGATATGAAGACGAAGCGCGAAGAAGAAATTGTAAAGAAAGAAAAAGAAGTTCAGGAACTGAAAAGAAAATATTTCGGACCGGAAGGAGAACTTTTTAAAAAACGTCAAAGCCTAATGAAACCAATTCAGGATGAGGTTTATACTGCCATTCAGGAAGTCAGTAAAGAAAAAGATCTGGATTTGGTTTTTGATAAAAGTTCGGCCATGAGCGTAATATTCACTTCGCCAAAGTTAGATATAAGTGATCTTGTACTGCAAAAATTGGGATATTCAAAATAAATTTCTAAATTTGCATTCCTTTTTAAAATAATAAAAAACTCAAAATAAA
>CAIYTJ010000170.1 GCA_903929065.1 uncultured Bacteroidales bacterium
CGATAAGCAACCGTGATTGTATCACCGGCTTTGAATTCCGGATGGTTACTTTCAACCAGAAATGCTTGTTCTGCAACTTTAATTAAGTCCATTATTGCTCTTTGTTTTTAATTAATATTATGCGCAATATTCACAGACCTCACTTATTCTGTCAGAGATTACGCTAAAATTGGACTGCAAAAGTACTGCTTTTTTTCTAATATGCAAAAGTTTACCTGTTTTTTTCTCTCATTTTCGATAATATTGAAAAATAAACTGTTGAACATTCTGAGTTTAACCGCTGTTAATCAGATGTGTTTGAAAACAAGACATATATTGAATAATTTTAGTTACCTTTGCACCCTCAAAAAAAGATTGTGTTACATGCAGAAAATTAGAAACATTGCTATTATTGCCCACGTCGACCACGGAAAAACAACGCTGGTAGACAAGATGTTATTAGCCGGACACTTGTTCCGCGATAACGAAAATGCGGGAGAGTTGATTATGGATAATAACGACCTTGAACGCGAAAGAGGGATTACCATTTTAGCTAAAAACGTATCCATTGATTACCTGGGGTACAAAATTAATATAATTGACACGCCAGGACACGCCGACTTTGGCGGAGAAGTGGAACGTGTATTGAACATGGCTGACGGTGTATTATTGTTGGTTGATGCGTTTGAAGGTCCAATGCCACAAACCCGTTTTGTGTTGCAAAAAGCACTGCAAATCGGACTGAAACCAATTGTTGTTATCAATAAAGTTGATAAACCAAATTGCCGTCCGGATGAAGTTCATGAAATGGTTTTTGATTTGATGTACAACCTGGATGCAACCGAAGATCAATTGAATTTTCATACTATTTACGGTTCAGCCAAACAAAACTGGATGTCGGAAGACTGGAAAAACCAGACAGACAGCATTATTCCGTTACTCGACGCTATTATTGAATATATTCCTGAACCTGAATACCTGGAAGGAACTCCGCAAATGCTGATTACTTCCTTGGATTATTCATCTTATGTTGGACGTATTGCGGTGGGACGTGTTCACCGTGGAACATTGCGTGAAGGCATGGATGTGAATCTTGTAAAACATGATGGCAGAGTCGTTAAATGCCGTATCAAAGAATTGCATACTTTTACCGGTTTGGGACGAACCCGTGCCGCCGAAGTAAAATCGGGTGACATTTGTGCGTTGGTTGGAATTGAAGGTTTTGAAATCGGGGATTCGGTTTGCGATTTGCAAAATCCGGAACCACTTACACCGATTGCCATTGACGAACCAACGATGAGCATGGTTTTCACTATAAATACTTCACCATTTTTCGGAAAAGAAGGAAAATACGTGACTTCACGCCATATTCACGACCGGTTGATGAAAGAACTGGACAAAAATCTGGCGTTGCGTGTTGAAAAAAATATAGATTCAGATATTTGGCACGTTTACGGACGTGGCGTTCTTCACTTGTCGGTTTTGATTGAAACCATGCGTCGTGAAGGTTACGAATTGCAGGTTGGTCAGCCGCAGGTTATTTTCAAAGAAATTGACGGAAAACGTTGCGAACCGATTGAACAGTTAACCATTAATTTACCGGAAGAAAGTTCTGGAAAAATTATCGAAATGGTAGCCATGCGTAAAGGCGAAATGCTCACCATGGAAGTGATGAACGACCGCATTCAGTTGGAATTTCTGATTCCTTCACGTGGAATTATCGGATTGAGAAACAGTGTTTTGACCGCGTCGGCCGGTGAAGCTATAATGTCACACCGCTTTTTGGAATATCAACCATTTAAGGGAAATATTGAAAAACGAAATAACGGTTCAATAATTGCCATGGAAGGTGGCACGGCATTTGCTTATTCACTGGACAAATTGCAGGATCGTGGACGGTTCTTTGTTTTTCCACAGGATGAAATTTATAGTGGACAGGTTGTCGGCGAAAGTGCCAAAGAAGGCGATATGGTGGTGAATGTTACAAAACCAAAGAAACTGACCAACATGCGTGCTTCGGGTGCTGATGATAAAGCTAAATTGATTCCGCCGGTTGTTTTCAGTCTGGAAGAAGCACTGGAATATATCAAGGAAGATGAATATGTTGAAATTACGCCTCAGAGCATTCGATTGCGTAAAATTTACCTTGACGAAAACGAGCGCAAACGCATGACGAAAAAATAAGAGTTAAAGTTCTTTCTTTAAACATCGATTTATCGCATAGTTGCGTTAGGATATTGTCAAAAATATATTTTAGTAATTATGAAGAGTAGAAATTTTTATTTTCTAATTGGATTTTTGTTTTGTACATCCGGACTTTTTGCACAACTTGGCATAAAAGCCGGAGTCACTATGGCGAATGAAATTAAATCATTTAGTCAGACTGATATTTCAAATGCTTTTTCTTCGCAAAATCTTACCGGTTATCAAATTGGTCTGACTTATCAGTTTATGCCAAAAAAAACTGGTTTAGGATGTGAATTAGGTGCATTGCTAACGCAAAAGGGGAGTGCATTTAATGATTCATTATCCATTGGCGGATTTATCCAAAAAGGATATAATGAATTAAATTATCTGGAAGTTCCTTTTAATTTACGTTACAGGATTTCATTGGGATTTTTAGGAATTTACGGTACTGCAGGTATTTACGGAGGATATGCATTGAGTGGAAAAACAGTGGATGAAGCCAATAATATAACTCAGATTCAATCATTTCAAACGTTTATGGACCATCTTGATTACGGATATAATTTAGGTGCGGGAGTGGAATTATTTAAGAAAATTCAGTTAGGCGGAACCTGGACTCAGGGAATTAAAGATACTTCAACTGCCAGTATTGGGTTGCCAACTCCCAAATCCACATCGAACCGCGTTTTTACTATAAATCTGGTTTATATGTTGTAAAGGGAAATTCAAAAATATTAGAAAGGAGAAAAACCAAAAG
>CAIYTJ010000171.1 GCA_903929065.1 uncultured Bacteroidales bacterium
ATACTTACCAACACAGTTACGTTTTCAGTCATTTCACCTACTTCTGCTTCTGGCATTTGAACACTCATGACGTGTTCAGGCAATATGGTTTGAGTGGAATGCCATTCGCCCGTAAGGGTTTGGCTGACACCATTCAGATTGAAAACCATTGGTTCATAATCATTTATTTCAGTATTGAAGACTGAGTCAGACACTGTACCGATTACCACTATCAGCCGGAAAAAAGGCAATCGTTGAATATTCAATAAATCGATATCGGTATTTATGCGAGGAATGGTAACACTTGCCTGCAAATTTTCCCGGTTAAGCTCCCAGCGTGGCGAAACACGTAAAACTGTATTAAAAGGATAGTTCCTGTTGAAATTAAATCCTTCCAATGCCTGTCGGTAAACCGAAAGTTTCAAACTTCGCTTGCCCACTTCCGATTCGGTATCCAGTTTCATCAGGTTTTTGCCAATTCCATTCAGCACCGGTGTCAGATTATAATCCGCTAACCGATGCAATCCGCCAAAGGCATAACGTGTCAACGAGCCAAACTTAGCACATCCGCTCCATTCTTTTTGCTGCTTGCGCAGACCTTCAAACTTAGGCGATGTCTTGATTTTTTCTTTCGATGCACCACCTTTGGTACGCATAATCACTTTGTCGCTCCCACGAACTGAATAAAAGGAAACACCCCTGATGCTTCCGGTCATTTGAATTGCTCCTTTGATGATTGCCATTTTTCTAATTTACAATTTAATTATTTACAATTGACTATTTCTCTTTATAATCGTCCATAGTATCTGTATATTTCCTTTTTATTTCCTCTTTATTTCAATTTTGGTACAAAATTATAAAAATCTTTTGAAAAGCAAATTAAATGCAATTATAATATTTATCTAATTAGATATGTCTTTAATAAGTATAGATTATGTTGAATATAAGTATTATGTATGTATTATTTAAAAATGGAATATAAGCCAAATATAAACCAACATCGAAATTACATTGAAATTGCATAATGGCATGGTGTAAAACCAACGCTACATTCATCGCATGGGGTTAAAACCCCACGCTCGCTAAATCGGTCGTCGCTATGCGACTTGGAAATCGAGCCAGTCGCGTAGCGACGAGCGATATGAATGCGTTGGAATTCATTCCAATGCAATAGGGAATATAATTTTTGTGATATAATTTGTTTAAATAAATGTTTTTTGTATTTTTGTGTTTCAATATCAACAAATAAAATCAACAAGCTACAAAACAGACAATAATTTTTCTTTCGACATATTATAAATAGCATTCTGCTATTGTTCGCGCCCTCAGAGACCTCGGAAATTTCTTTTAGCGAACACACAGTGTCTGAATCAGTAAGCAAAATGCTCGCGCTATAATGGCGTGGGCTTTTGACTTATCTATTACGTGTATACCTTCGGGTAAATGTGTAACTGATAAGAATTAGTTCACGCTTTTTTTATGCTTATAAACTTAATAAAACAGAAAAAATAGAAATATCCATACAATAATATAAACCATGACTCAAACAGCTAATTCATATAAAGCCCGCGATAGTCGGCCAAAGCTACCTCAACAGGTGGAATTGACCGGTAATGTGGGTGAGTTAGTGGCTGAAGAGTTTAGAAAATTCAACAAAGAAATGGAAAGAATGAAGCAACAAATGGATCTTAAATTTGAACAACAAAATGCATTTTTAGAAAAAATTGAAGCAAATACAAAATACCCGTTAAAGCCCTATACTGTAAAGGATTTTGAAGCCATGTTTGGATTGGGAAAAAGAGCACAGCTCAATTATAGAAATGCTGGAAAATTAGGATTTATGAAACTGGGTGAAACAGTATTTTACACTCACCAACATATTCAGGATTTTACACTATTGCATGATTCAACAAACAAGAGTAAAAAGGATTGAAAAAAATATGTATTTTTGCACTTTATTATAACTATAAAACTACGCTATACGGCGTGGGCTTTTGACTTATCGATGCTGTGTGGCCTCCGAGGGCTTTGAGGGCGGATAAGAATTTAGTCCACGCTTTTTTGTTTTCAATCTCAATGTAATGTTTAAAAAATAATTTTATGTATATTTGCAAATCAATCAAATTAAATGAGCAAAGTATCCTATACCAGAGCTCTCCCTCAAAATAACTATTTTCCGTTTACTTTCTCCTTTGGAGAGAGTATCCCGATTTATCGGGAGGAGAGAGGTCTGAGAGAGTTGGAGGGAGGTCAAAAAACAGACAGTAAAACAATTTTCAACATATTAAAATAGCATGCTAGCTATTGTTCGATAGAATAATAACAACAAATTTCACTGAGAATACTATGCCAACAATTTCAATGTTTTTCGGGATTATAATCCGAATGTACTATGCGCCAAAAGAGCATAATCCTGGCCACATTAATGCGGTCATAAGTGTTTTTTTGTCGCATTGAACTCGCATTTTAATGTTTTAAAGTTTCTGTAATTGTTTTAGATGCTCGTTTCATGTATATTACAATGAATTTGTTACTGTCATTAATATTCTGAACTTTGAAATTATGGAAGGAGAAATTCCAACCAAACAATTAAGATTGGTTTTGGCATGGATGGAAATACACCAAGAGGAATTAATTGCCAACTGGAAACTCTGCCAGAATGGAGAAAAACCATTTGCGATTGAATCATTAAAGTAAACGAGTATGTATTTAGCTGTAACAAATGTACAACCCATATCAAACTATCAGTTGATACTTACCTTTGCAAATGGTGAGAAAAAACAGTTTGATATGAAGCCGTATTTACAAACAGGGATATTCTATGAATTAAATGATATAGCCATGTTTAATACAGTGAGAGTTAGTTTTGATTCCATAGAGTGGGATAACGAAGCGGATTTAGATCCGGAAATACTATACACTGAAAGTACTGTGATTGAGAGTCAAATTGCCAGCGAACCCAAGAGTGAATATGAAATAAGAAAATAACACCTTCAACAGACCTCCCCTAACCCCTCCAATGAGGGGAATGTCGGGTTAAGTGAATTCGGTGCAATTGATAAAATTGAAAACAATACAAATTACAAACATTATTAAATGAGCAAAGCCTCTTGCTCCAAAACTCTCCCTCCTTGGAGGGAGTTGGAGGGAGGTCAAAACATATGGAAGCTAAAAGAGGAGAGTTTTATACGGCAAATCCATATGTGTATCCTCATATTAAGGATGCACGTAAAGATCTTATTAAGAATCCTACTTGTGCTGAACATATTTTATGGGATTATTTGCGAAACCGAAAAACAGG